>JBKJPI010000511.1:0-17200 GCA_046595235.1 Burkholderiales bacterium
CGTCGTTGAGGTTCACGGCGGCGTTTTCCCGGCGGCTTTCGAAGCCGTCGTATCGCTGCCGGGTATCGGCCGATCGACGGCGGGGGCGATCATGGTGTTCGCTTTCGGCGAGCGCTACCCGATTCTCGACGGCAACGTGAAGCGAGTGCTCGCGCGCGTATGCGGAATCGCGGGTTTTCCCGGGGACACGGTGGTAGCGCACGCGCTATGGCAGGCCGCGCAGCGCCTGTTGCCCCGGGAGGGTGTGGAGTCCTACACCCAGGGGCTCATGGATATCGGGGCGACCGTGTGCCGCCGGCGCCAGCCGCTTTGCGGCACGTGCCCGGTGAACGAGAATTGTCTGGCATTGCGTGATGGACGCATCAGCGAGCTTCCCGCGCCGCGCCCGCGCAAAGCGCTCCCACATCGAAGCACGGTGATGCTGATCCTGGAGCACCGCGGCGCGCTGCTGCTGGAAAGGCGTCCCGCACCGGGCGTCTGGGGCGGGCTGTGGTGCTTTCCTGAAATCGAGGCCGGAGAAGACGCGGCCGACTTTTCACTCCAACGCTTCGGGGCGAAGGTGACGAACCTCGAGCACATGGCTCCTATCCAGCACGGGTTCACGCATTTCAGCCTGACGATATCGCCGCGCCGGCTTGAAGTGAGCAGTGTCCTGCCGCGCGCCGCGGAGCCTGCCTGTCAATGGGTGCCGATCGATGAGGTTGGCAGCGCCGCCATACCGGCGCCGGTGCGGCGGATCGTGGAAACGCTCCGGCAGCGTTCACCCTCGAGCGTTTCGGTTCAAAACGCATGACCAGCGAAATGATCGAAGAACCGGATTGGGAACACGTGAAAGGCTGGCGCAAATCACGCCGCGCAGAATTGATCGGACGACGCGAAGGCACTGCCGCGACTGAGCGCCACGACTGGAACGAGCGCATCACTCAAAACCTGGTGGCGGGTTTCGACATGCCGGGTGAGTCAGTCGTCGGTTATTGCTGGCCCTACAAAGGCGAGTTCGACGCGCGCTTCGCCTTGCGTATATGGCGCGCGCGTGGGGCGACCGCGGCGCTGCCGGAAGTTGTAAAGAAGCAATCGCCGCTGCAATTTCGAAAGTGGTGGCCTGGCGCGCCGATGAAGCCGGGCGTCTACGACATTCCTGTGCCCGACGGCACTCAGATCGTGACGCCCGACATCGCGATCGTTCCAATGAACGCATTCGATGCGAAAGGTTTTCGGCTGGGTTATGGCGGCGGCTTTTTCGACAGTACCCTCGCCGCGTGTGAAGGCGGGATGATTGCAATCGGCGTGAGCTACGAGATGCTGCGCCTCCCAACCATTCATCCGCAGCCGCACGATATCCCGATGGACTTCGTCGTGACCGAAGCGGGCATCTACAGCGCGGGGGGGCAGCCGCTTGAACGCATTGAGTCGGCGACGAGCCGCGAACGATTCAACGCGCTGCTCAATGCGCGGCGGCTGCCTCGTGAAGCTTTTCGTCAGGAGTACAGCTCACCTGCGTGCTATGCGGCGGATTTTCCAGGCTACTTCGGTGAAGACAAGGACGCCGGAAATCTGAAGAAGTGATGCAGTAAAGACGTGCCGCGGTACGCTGCGTATCGTTCGTCATTCAGCCGTCTCCGCGCACCACGAGACCCTCCTTTTCCAGCAAGGCACGCAGTTTCCGGAGTCGGTCCGCAGCGTCCTGTACTTCGAGAAGACCCTGCTTCACACGCGTACCGAACGGCAGGATTTCAGCAAGCCTGTAGCTCACCCAGACGGGGTCGTCCAATGCGACCGGCGCGGGGAAGCTGCCTGCGCCGACGCGCTCGATGATGAGCTTCAGCACTTCACGGCACGCGGGGTCGACCTCTGCACCCGGCGCGTCAGCTGCGATGCGCTCAACAGATCCCGTCATCAAGCCGTTCTTTTCGATGTGCGTGTCGAGCAGCCGGAAGCGATCGCCGCCGCGCGCGACGAGGTCGAAAAGCCCCAGCTGAGGCATGTCCCAGCGCTCGATCGTCGCAAGACACCCGATGGTCTCCGGCACCGCCGTAGCGCCGACTTCGTGTCCTTCCCTGATGAGGCAGACACCGAAAGGCCGCTCGTCCCGAAGACACGCCTTCGTCATTTCGATGTAGCGCTGCTCGAAGATCTTGAGCGGCAAGGTACCGCCGGGGAAAAGCACCGTGCCTAAAGGGAATATGAAATGTTCTTCGATCATGCTGCGGGGGGCGTCAACCGTCACCGAACTCATATGGAAAGCTCTCTGTGCCGCACGAGGACTCGGCTGTGGCGGTCGCGAAAATAGGCGGCAAGCGCTTCAGAGAGGTACACGGAGCGGTGCCGTCCGCCGGTGCAGCCGATTGCAACCGTGAGATAGCTGCGGCTGTCGCGGTCGAAGCAGGGCAGCCACTCTTCAACGAACCGCCGGACGTCGGCGAGCATTTTCTGCACGCCTGCATCGGCTTCGCAAAATTGCACCACCGCCGGGTCGCGGCCGGTAAAGGGCCGCAGCTTCGGATCGTAATGCGGATTGGGCAGGCAACGGACGTCGAACACCATGTCGGTGTCGAGCGGAACGCCGTACTTGTAGGCAAACGACTGGAAGAGGAGCGTCAATCCGGCCGCGGGTACTTCGACGAACTCGCGCACCCACGCGCGCAGCGCGTTAGGGCGAAGCTCACTCGTGTCGATGTGGTGCGAAAGGGCGGCTATGTCCTCGAGCAGCTCACGTTCGCGCGCGATCGATTCCGGCAGCGTCCGTTGTCCGTCGCCAAGGGGATGGCGGCGGCGCGTTTCAGAAAATCGCTGGATGAGCGTGTCGTCCTTCGCCATGAGAAAAAGCACCTTCACATCGGTGCCGGTACCCCGCAGCGTGGCCAGGTGCTGCGGCAGCGCATCGAGCGTCTCCCCGCTGCGCACGTCGATGCTGAGCGCCACGCGCGAGTAGCCGCCATCGCCGAGATACGCCACGAGCTCCGGAACGAACTTGACCGGAAGATTGTCGACGCAGTAATAGCCGGCGTCCTCGAGTGCGTCGAGCGCCACGCTTTTGCCGGAACCTGAAAGACCTGTTATCAGCACGAGCTGCACCGGTCAGTCGTCCCGCTCTTTCATCTGCTCGGCCTGCCGCGATATGAACTCGGCCGTGCTGTCCATACCGCGCAGCTGCAGAACGTGGTTGCGCACCGCGGCCTCGGTCAGCACGGCGAGGTTGCGGCCGGCTGCGACGGGAATCGTTACTTTGACGATCGGCACGCCCATGACGTCTTCCTCGCCCGGCCGTAGCGGCAGGCGCTCGAGCGGCGCCATGTCGGCACCCGGGCGCTCGAGACGCACGATGAGCTTGAGATTCTTGCGGGGCCGCAGTGCCGCCTCTCCAAATATCGTGCGGATGTTCAGCACTCCGAGCCCCCGCACCTCGAGAAAATCGCGGAGGAGCGCGGGGCAGCGTCCTTCTACCGTTTCCGGACCCACACGATAGAACTCGACGACGTCGTCCGCAATGAGCCCGCTGCCGCGGCTGATCAGCTCGAGCGCGAGCTCGCTTTTACCTACGCCCGAGGCGCCGGTGATCAGCACGCCCATTCCGAGCACATCGAGGAATACGCCGTGCGCCGTAGTCGAATCGGCGAGTGCGCGCGCGAGGTAAGGCCGCAGCATCCACATGAGCTCGACGCTTGCCACGGGGGTGACGAAGAGCGCCGTGCCCGCGTCGTCCGCAACACCTGCGAGCACCGGCGGCACCCGATCGGTGCCCGCGATGACGAAGCACGCCAGGTCGCGCGTTGCGATTTCCGTAAGGGTGCTGCGGCATTCCTCCTCGTCCATCCGCTCGAGGTATTCGACCTCACTCGTGCCGAGGACCTGAATCCAGTTCGGGTGGATGAAATTCAGATGACCGATGAGGCCTTTCGTGGAGCCCTTGATGATCTCGCTGTTGAGATCCTTCGCGCCGCCCGCGCGGCCGGCAGCCCACGTGAGCTTCAGCTTCTCGCTGTTGTCCTCAAACAGCCGGGCTATGCTGAGCTGTGGCATGCGCCTGCCATTGGGTGATCAGACGGTGCACCTCAGCTGCATCGGGTGCTGCGAGGAGCTGCTCACGGAAAGGCTTTTCGCTGAACATCTGCGCGAGCTCGGAGAGAATCTGCAGGTGCATGTCCGTAGCGCGATCGGGGACGAGAAGAACGAAGATGATGCTTACGTTCTGTCCGTCCGGTGCGTCGAAGGCGATCGGCAGACGGGTGCGAATTACCGCGCCGACCGCTTCTTTCAGGCCCTTGATACGCCCGTGGGGAATCGCAATGCCCTGACCGAGGCCGGTCGATCCCAGCTTCTCGCGCGCGAAGAGGCTGTCGAACACCTCGCTTCTCGCAACGCTGTTGTTGTTTTCGAACAGCAGGCCCACCTGTTCGAAGACGCGCTTCTTGCTCGAAACGTCCATATCGACGACGACGTTCGATACCGGCAGCAGCTTGGCGATGATGTTCATGGTTCCCGAGCTTCGGGCGCCCGTCACGGGGCGCTCGCGAGCAGTCTATTCCGGCTGGTGCTTGATTGTCGCGCCATCGTGGCGATGCGAGAGCGTCTTTTCCTTGTGCTTCAGGATCGCGCGGTCGAGCTTGTCTATGAGACCGTCGATAGCGGCGTACATGTCGGTTGCAGAACTTTCACAAAAAATGTCCTTGCCGCGCACGTGCACGGTGGCCTCGATCTTCTGCTGCAGCTTCTCGACCGACATGATCATGTTGACGTCGATAACGTTGTCGAAGTGATGCGTAATGCGTTCGAGCTTCAACTCGATGTACTCGCGGATCGCGGGCGTGATCGGCAGCTGGTGACCGGTGAGGTGCAGGTTCATTCGTGGACTCCTCGAGGTTGAACGACTAACCCGACTTATTCATGAACCGTTGAAGCCGACGCGACAATTCGCGGGAATTCGAGGTTCGTGAATAACATTGCTATAGAGACTTTCTCAAGTTTACCGGCAGGATTTGCAGCGACTCCCGGTATTTCGCTACGGTGCGGCGCGCGACGACGATGCCCTGCTGCCCGAGGATCTCGGCGAGCTGGCTGTCGGAAAGCGGCTTGTGCGAGTCTTCCGCACTCACCAGCTGCTTGATGAGCGCACGAATCGCGGTGCTCGACGCGGAGCCGCCGCTGTCGGTGGTGACGTGGCTTCCGAAGAAATATTTCAGCTCGAAAATTCCGCGAGGCGTATGCATGAACTTCTGCGTCGTCACGCGCGACACGGTGGATTCGTGGAGCTCGAGCGCTTCGGCGATCTCACGCAGTACGAGAGGTCGCATGGCAACTTCGCCGTGCTCGAAAAAATGCCGCTGCCGGTCGATGATGGCCTGCGCGACGCGAAGGATCGTGTCGAAGCGCTGCTGTACGTTCTTGATAAGCCATTTCGCTTCCTGCAGCTGGCTCGCGAGCTGTTGTGAGCCGGAGCTCCGGGCGCGTGAAAGGATATCGGCATAGAGACGATTGATGCGAAGCCGGGGCATTGCATCCGGGTTCAGCGCCGCCATCCACACGCCCTTCACCTTGCGCACGATCACATCGGACACCACGTAGCGTGTATCGTCGGACGCGTACTCGCGGCCGGGACGCGGATTGAGGCTGGTAATGAGCTTTTGCAGTCCTCTCAGGCATGCGTCGTCGCAGCGCAGCGCTTTTCGAAGTCGCGTGAAGTCGCGCGCGGCAAGCGCTTCGAGGTGATTGCGAACGACGTCCAGGGCTTCCGCGCGGAATGGCGTGGCTTCCGGTGTTGCGAGCAGCTGAAGCTCCAGACTTTCTGCCAGGTTGCGCGCGCCGACGCCGGTCGGCTCCAGGTGCTGCAGGTGCTTGAGCGCGATCTGCAGCTCTTCGGGTTCGACCTGCAGCTCCTCAGGCAGCAACTCCTGCAATTCGGTGACGTCCTGCCCGAGGTAGCCGTCGTCGTCGAGCGACTCAATGAGGAGCGTTACGAGTGTGCGGTCGCGATCGGTGAGATTCTTGAGAGCGAGCTGCGAAATAAGATGATTGCGAAGCGTCGGGCTTTCAGCAGCGAGTTGCGGATAGTCGTCATCATCGCCGTCTTCGCGGCCGCTCCCCGTTCCGTAGACTTCCTCACGCGTCCCTGTGAACACATCACCGTCGCTTTGCGCCGGCGCGTCATCCGAGGGGGCCGGAGCAGATTCGGATACCGTTTGCGTTTCCTGAGACGGGCCGTTCATTCCGGCTGAAAGCGGAATCGCCTCTGCCGACCCGTCTTCCCGCTCGAGCAGCGGATTGTCCTGGAGGAAGCGCTCCAGTTCCTGGTTGAGCTCGAGTGTAGAAAGCTGCAACAGTCTTATCGACTGCTGCAGCTGGGGCGTGAGGGTAAGGTGCTGTGATAGACGGAGTTGGAGGGAGTGCTTCATGCGTTCGGGAGGTGCGCCGTGCGCCTGCGGTGCCCGCAACGGGACGCAGGGTGCTGTGGAGCGCAGATGGGAGAATCGCTAAAGACGGAAGTGCTCTCCCAGATAGACCTTTCTTACGCTTTCATTATAGACGATTTCCTCCGGTTTGCCGTATGCGAGCACCGAGCCATCGTTGATGATGTAAGCCCTGTCGCAGATGCCCAGCGTCTCGCGTACATTGTGATCGGTGATGAGTACGCCGATACCCCGAGCCTTGAGAAAACCGATGATTTTCTGAATTTCGAGCACCGCGATCGGATCGACGCCTGCGAACGGCTCGTCCAGCAGGATGAATCGTGGCTCGGTGGCGAGTGCCCGGGCGATTTCAACGCGCCGTCGTTCTCCGCCCGAGAGACTGATCGCGGGATTATCGCGAAGATGTGCGACATGAAGCTCGCGAAGAAGGTCGTCGAGCTTCAATTCAAGCGTGCTTGCATCATCTTCATGGAGCTCGAGCACCGCTCTCACGTTGTCCGCGACCGAGAGCCGCCTGAAGATCGATGCTTCCTGAGGAAGGTACGAAAGGCCCAGCCGCGCTCGCGCGTGAATAGGCATGTGCGTGAGGCGCTCGCCGTTGAGATACAGCTCGCCGCCATCCATCGGAACGAGTCCGACCATCATGTAGAAGCACGTGGTCTTGCCGGCGCCGTTAGGCCCCAGGAGGCCGATGACTTCACCGCTGTGCACTTCGAGCGAAACGTCTTTGACGACGACTCGCGAGCGATAGCGCTTGCGAAGATTGTCCGCGCGCAGCTCGACCCGGGAGTCGGCGGGTGCTTCAGCGACATCGGCCGGCGCATCGTGCGGGACTTCGCGCAGCATCGCGTTAACGGGCTGTGCCAACCGCGTCACCGCTTTTTACGCTCGCTCCGGAATCGGACTTCAGCGGCACCGGCGACGCGGCAGCCGGCGTCTCTTTCACCTTGGGCTGCATAATGATTCTCACGCGCCCGTCGCCGGACCCTGTCGCGGATTTCGTCGTGCCATCGACCTGGAAATATTCGGTGTTCGAGTCGTATGAAATGTAACTGCCGCGTACTTCATCCTGACCGCGTTTGAGCAGCGCACGGCTGAACATCTGCAGCTTGTCGGCGCGGCCGTCGTATTCCACACGTTCCGCCCAGCCCTCGACGAAGTCGTCATAGCCCTCGCGTTTCTGGCGGAAGTACGCGAGCTTTCCCCACATCGTGCCTTGCTTGAAGCCCTCTTTATCCTGTCGAACTTCCATGCGGTCGCCGCGGATCGTCATGGTGCCCTGAGTAAGCACGACGTTGCCAACGAATGTGGCAAGCTGCTTCGCGTCTTCCATCGTGACGCGGTCGGCTTCGAGGTGGATAGGCTTCGAGCGGTCAGCCTTTTCAGCGTGCGCGTATCCGCCAACGACGAGCATGGCGAATGCCAGTGCCAGTGCCGCACGCCGAACCTTGCGCAACACAGCCTCAGCGCGCATCTCGCGCCTGATATGTGCCTTTGACGCGACCATGCAGCTTGAGAACCCGGGTTTCACTGTTCAATTCTAAGCCAGATGCCGCGACCACAACGCTAGCGTCACGGATGGTTACGGGCCGGTCCGTCCTGGCGATGTGCTGGTCAGGAATCACGTGGAGGTAATTCGTCTCGAGCACGAGCTCGCTTCGCGCGAGATGCGGCGCGCGAACCACCCGCACCTGATCCTGGAAGTACACATTCTCGCCATTGCCGGACATCTGCGCCTGGCGGGAAGTGACCGTCAGCGGCGCGCCGCCATCGGCGTAGGTTACGAACGTCGGCTCGACCAGCATCGTCATGTCCTCTTCCGCGAAATGCGTCATCTTCTTTGCGAGCAGGGTATGTCTGACTTTCCCGTTCTTATCCATACGCGCGGCGGAAAGACCGTCGACGATGTAATCGGGCTCGCCCTTCGGATTTCCCGGGCGCGCTGTCGCCGGCGGCTGCACGGCGCGATCGAGCCAGAATGTCAGCGCGGCGAGCACGGCCAGCAGGAGCAGGGGGAACAAGCCGCCGAACCTGTCGATCATCCCGGTTCGTCCTAAACGAGGAACGCCGCGAGCTGCGCGTCGAACGTGCCCTGCGCCTGCATGATGAGCTCGCAGGCCTCGCGCGCAGCGCCGCGGCCCCCCCCTGCGCGCGTGACGTAATCCACGCGCTCGCGTACGGCTGCCGGCGCTTCCGGTACGGACAGGGCCAACCCGCAGCGAATCAGCACCGGGAGGTCGACCCAGTCGTCCCCCATGAAAGCGCATGCAAGGGGATCTAGACTCAAGTTCGCCGTGATCGCCTGAAACGCGCTGACCTTGTCTTCGACGCCCTGAAATACGTGATCGATGCCGAGGTTCTCCGCGCGCCGCGCAACCACCCGCGACGTGCGGCTGGTGATGATCGCGAGTGCGACGCCGCTTGCCTGCAGCATTTTCATGCCCAGGCCGTCGCGCACATCGAAGACCTTCATCTCCTCACCGCTGTCGCTGAAATGCAGGCCGCCATCCGTCAGCACGCCGTCAACGTCGAAAATCGCGAGCCTTACTGCCCTCGCCTTGAGGTAGACCTGGTGCATATGTTCCACTCCGCCGCAAAGTGCACACCTACTTTGCGTCGATTAACATCCCCGCCGCAAAGTGCAAACCTACTTTGCGTCGATAAAATTGAACTGAATCGCTGGCGAAGCCAGCCGATTCGAGCTTGAAACTGCTACGAAATACCGAGCGGTCTGCTAACACTCGTTTCTTCGTAGCTCACTTGTAGTTCCGGCCGAAAGTAGGTTTTCACTTTCGGACGTAGAAGTTAAATGACTTTTGCCCGGAAGAGATCGTGCGTGTTGAGAGCACCGATGAGCTTGCCGGCCTCATCGACAACCAGTATCTGGTTCACCTTGTTGCGCTCCATGATTTCGACCGCCTCTGCGGCAAGGCGTTCCTGACTGATCGTGCGGGGTTCATCCCCCATGACTTCGCGGATGCGCGTCGTATGGAGGTCCGCGCCACGCCCAAGGGTGCGCCGCAGATCGCCGTCGGTATAGATGCCGATGACGCGATCGTTGTCATCGACGACCGCAGTCATACCCATGCGGCCGCGCGTCATTTCCATCATCGCTTCCATCAAAGTCGCATCGCGCCCGATACGCGGCGCGTCTTCCCCGCTGCGCATGACGTCGCGCACATGCGTGAGAAGCTTGCGCCCGAGCGCGCCGCCCGGATGCGAACGCGCGAACTCATCCTGAGTGAAGCCCTTTGCGTGCATGAGCGCGACCGCAAGCGCATCACCGAGCGCTAATGCGACCGTGGTGCTCGCAGTCGGCGCAAGGTTAAGCGGACAGGCTTCTTTCTCCGCACCTGCGTACAGGTGCACGTCAGATTCTTTCGCGAGAGTCGATGCGGCATTGCCGGTGAAGGCGATGAGCTTCGCGCCCTGGCGTTTCAGCAGCGGCACGATCGCAAGAAGCTCTGCGCTTTCGCCGGAGTTGGAAAGCCCGATGAAAACGTCGTCCCGCGTGACCATGCCCAAGTCGCCGTGGCTGGCTTCGGCGGGAGATACGAAAAAGCCCGGCGTACCGGTGCTCGCGAGCGTCGAGGCGATCTTGCGGGCGATGTGGCCTGACTTTCCCATGCCGCTGACGACGACACGGCCTCTGCACGCGAGAATGATGCGCACAGCTTCCGTGAACCGGCTGTCGAGCCGGGCGACGAGGTCCGAGATCGCCTTGGCTTCGATTTCGAGCACGTCACGGGCGATGGCGATCGCGTCGTTGGCCGGCGTGGCGGTGGCTCGAACCATGGCGGCGAGTATAGCAGCGGCGATTTCGTGGCCTGGACCACGCTCACGCAAGCCCATGTTCGAAAGGGCTATTCCGGATTCAGCCGAAAAAAAAGCCACCCGCAGGTGGCTTTTTTTGACGCCGGAAAATCAGAAAAGCGTCGTGCCATTACAGTCGGTACCCGGCGTCGCAGCCACCCAGAGACCGGCCGTAACGCACGTTGGGGCTTGCGCGGCGAGCGGTGGTGCCCAGGAAGCCCTGAAAGATCCCGCACCCGGGTTTCCGTCGTCCACTTTGCGATCGACTTCGGCAAGGATGTCGGACGGTACCGATCCACCCGTTTTCAGATTGTGTCGCGAACCCGCCTGACCCATGAACACGGGATCGAATTCCAGGTCGAGAATTCCGCCATACGGGTTCGAGGGCGACGTTGCCGTAGTGGCAGCAGCCGCGCAGGTGTACGAACCGTTGATGAAGCCAGCGCGCGCCAGGTGTTCCCATACGAGAATATTCTCGCTGTTGGCGGCTTTGATCTGGCCATCGCCGTCGCCGTTCCCCGAAGCGCCGACGCCGCAAACGACCCCGACGTTCGGAATGTTTGCCTTCGCCTCTTTGTAATCGCCGGGCAGTGCCCGATAACGGTCGAGGAAGCCGAAATAAGCCGCCTTGATCCCGTCCTGCTGCGCGATCAGGTTTCGCACCCGTGCGCCCGTGATGAGCTCCTGACCCTTAAGCACGCCCCCGAGGAGCAGCCCGATGATTACGAGCACGATCGCAATCTCGATCAGCGTGAAGCCTTTTTCCTGTTTTTTCATAATCTTCCCCCACCGCAGTTCGTGACAAATGCCGCACTTTCCGCAATAAGCGTACCATGGCGATACCCCCCATTAACGGCACTTCCGCGAGGAAATTCAGCAGCTTGCTAACGAAATCTAGACGGAGTCGACGATTTTTCGGCATTTTTCAGTTCTTCAAGGCGTTGTGACAAAAAGCGCACCTCCGCCGGATCCGATACTTCTCCGCCCTCGAGGAGCCCTCCGAGCAGAACCGTCGCAGCTTCCCGCTCGCCCAGGTCTTCCAGCAGAAAGATGCGCATCTGCCGCGCCCAGCTCTGAGCCGTGCCCGCGCGCCGGGTGATCTCATCCGCGTAGCGCAGGGCGAGCGGCAGGTCACCGAGTCTGTGCTTGGCCATGAGCGCGGCATGCGCCAGCCACCGCCAGCGACGCTCGGGCGCTTCAAGGAAAGCCCGATGCACGAAGTCGAACATCTGCCGCTGCCGTTTCTCGTCCGGAACCTGGCCGTAGAGATGCGCCGCCATCATCAGCGGATACTGGCTCGCCGGATCGAGGGCCAGTGCTGCCGCGAGCCATGCTTCGACCGTTGTGTAATCGAGCGCCAGATAGGGGATGCTGATGCCGGGTTGATTGTCGAAAGCTTGCAGGCGCAGGGTCAACGCTGCGCTCAGCGCAATGGGATCGCCAAAGGTCGCCACGCGCAACATGGCGCTTGCCGGCGGCCTGCCAAGACTCTCTGCCCGAGCGAGTGGCCGTGGGGACGCGACCTGCCACCCGACGTGAGCCGCGAGCGCGGCGCCGAGAATAACTTTCACGAGGAACCGCACTGCGGAGACCGGACGTTCACCGGTTACTACCAACGACGCGAGCATCTCAGAAGTTGCGGCGTTGCAGGTCGAACACCGCGGCAGCCGTGAGGACGCCGGCAAAGAGCACTGCGTGCCCCGCAATGAATGCAAGCATCGTCCATGAGCCGCTATGGTCGACGAGCCATTCGGTGCGCGTCCACTGGTCGATCGGTGGGACGATCAATGCAACGGCTTCGACGAGCCAATACATGACCTGAGATGAAGCGCTGTCGGCGCCTGCGACGGGATTGGCGGTGATTAAACGTATTGCTGTTATCACGCGCGCGAGGACGTAGAAGGCGACCACGAAGCTTGCGGCGGGCATGAGGCTGGTGAAAGTGATCGCGCAGAAGAGGCTCAGCGCGACGACGATGCCGAGCTCGAAGGCAAGCGACAGCGTCCATTGCGCTGCGCCTTCCCATCCGACGAATGGCACGAGCGCCACGCCGGCAGCAAACGCGAGCGCCCCCGCGACTGCAAGGAAGCCCGCGAGCTTGCCCGTAACGTAGTGCGCGCGCGGCAGGTCGAGCGCGAGCGCCATGTCCAGCCCCTTGTCCTGAAAATCGCGGCTGATGCTGCCGATCACATGAAGCGCCGCCAGCAGGAACATCGCGAAGCGCACGGTGCCAGCATAGAATGCGGTCTGGTAGCGCGCACTCTCGGCGACGGCGATTTCGCGCACGAAAAAACTCGCGCCGAGGATCAGGGCAATCGAGAGTGCGGTGAGTAACGGCAGGCGTGTGCGCAGCGCCTCGAGCACGGTGTACTGGCCGATCGTCGCGATGCGATAGCTCATGGAGAATCTTGAGGCGGATGGCAGAGCAGTATAGCAACGCATCTGACGCCACAGCGCGGAGCGCCGACTCGCTGAGCCCCGTCGAGCGCATCGCGATGGCGAACCCGCAGTGGTCGCTCGGCCTCATGCTGCTCGCACTGCACGCGGCGCTCGCGTGGGGAATCGAAGAATGGTGGGCCCGCGCGTTTCTGCTCGCCCACTTCGGAATGTTTCTGCTGTGGCAACCGGTGTGGCGCGGCGAAAGCGAAGTCGAGCCGCGGCAGGCGTTCGTCGTGATCGGTGTCGCGTTCCTCTTCGTCGGCTGGTACACATGGTGGCTGATGGCCGTGTGGCTGGCCGTGCTGTTCGCGCTCATCGGCGGCAGCGTTCCGCGCATCGCCGATCGCCGGCAGCGGACCATTTCGACACTTGCCGCTTTTTACCTGCTCTCGATGCTGCTCGTCTGGGTGGTGCCCAAGCTCTTCGTCGACCAGACGGTTGAGCCGGTGGTAACGGCTCTCGTGAGATTCGGGCTGCCGCTGCTTCCCACTGCAATACTGCTCGTACGCGTCACCGCTGAGCGTCCGCAGACCCCCGTAGGCGTCGATCTTTTCTACAGCATGCTTTTCTTCCTGCTGGTGGTGGCGCTCGTGCTCGGTGCCTTCGTCGTCCGCGAAGTGAGCCAGGGTTATTACATCATCGCGCTTGCCCAGACGCTGCTCGGTATCGGCGTGCTCCTGGTGGGGCTGTCGTGGCTGTGGTATCCGCACAGCGGGTTTGCCGGCGTCGGCTACATGCTCTCGAGCTATCTCATGAGTCTGGGCCTTCCGTTCGAGCGGTGGGTCCAGCGCCTGTCCGAGCTCGCGCAGGAAGAGACGCAGCCGCAGCGCTTCCTGGCGTTGGGCCTCCAGCACATGCTCGACATGCCCTGGGTGAAAGGCGTCGAGTGGCAGACGTCTTCTGCGCAAGGCGAGTTCGGAACCCGTACACAGCACGCGACAGAAGTGACGTCCGGCGAGCTGAAGCTAATCCTGCATACGCGTTGGGCCGTGTCGCCCGCGATCCTGATTCACCTGAAGCTGCTTGCGCAAATGGTCAGCCATTTCTATGAAGCGAAGCAGCGCGAGCAGATGCAACGACAGAGTGCTTATACACACGCGATCTATGAAACAGGTGCGCGTCTCACCCACGACGTCAAAAATCTTCTGCAATCACTCAAGGCGCTGTGCTCAGCCGCGGTGAATACCTCGCCAGAGCAGGCGCCGGCACTCCAGGCGTTGATTCAGCGGCAGCTGCCGCAAATCACGCAGCGGCTCAACACGACGCTGGACAAGCTGCGTGCACCCGGACGCGGCACTGTCGCGCAAGTCAACGCGGGAGAGTGGTGGCAGAGTCTCGTCCAGCGCTATAGCGCGCGCGGTCTGCGCTTCGAGCTCGACGGCGCTCTCAGCGACGAGACGATTCCGGCCGAGCTCTTCGACAGCGTCGCCGACAACCTCATCGAAAACGCTTTCAACAAAGGCGAAGCGCGGCAGATGGAGGTGCAGGTTAAGTTTTCACCGGGTGCGCGAGGCACGCTCACCGTGTGCGACAACGGCGCGGCCATTCCTAAAAGCGTTGCGGGTCATCTCTTCGAGGGCGCGGTTGCATCGAACACCGGCCTCGGCGTTGGCCTTTATCAATCGGCCCGGCTCGCCGGCGAATCTGGGTATCGCCTGGCGCTCTTCTCCAACGTGGCAGGTCGTGTTTGTTTCGTTCTTTCGGCTGACGAGGAGAAGAGCGTCGCCTTGACGCCGTTGATCAAGGCAGCTTCGCCGCGGTCACTAATCGATTCACGACCATAAGACTCGGCAGCCACAGCAGGATATCGTCGAATTCGACGCCGGCGCCCGTTGAGCGCGCACGGCTCACGAAGATCTTGTCCGCACTGCCTCCGAGCGCGTGGGGATTTTCCGCCTCGTGTATTCCCGCGCCCCCGCGCGCACCGTTTGCGCCGGTCGACCAGATCACGCTCGCAGCGTTTGACGCAAGTGTCTGTGCCGTGCCGCAATTGACGCCTGCGTTGACGCCGCTGCCGCTACCGCAGATGTGAAAAAGGTTGTTTGCGGCGGCGACAGAGGCCGCACCTGCCGCGGACATTCCACCGGCGCGCGTGAACGGCGTCGGCACGCCCGCAATCGTGTCGCTGGCAATCGCGTAGCGGATTCTGTTCGGCGCCGAGCCCCACGCATCGAGCGCATAACCTTGCGGGTCGAGCGGCGTGAAGCCCAGCAATCGCGCGGGCAAAAAGCCGTGATAGCTGGGGCACGTACCGGTGGTGTGATCCGCCTTTAGGGGCTCTATACCGTCGCTCGCGCCATCCGCGGGGCACGGAAAAAAACCGAATTCCGTCGCGTAATTCAGGAGCGCCTCTCGCGCCTGCTGGAGCGTGAGGCGCGTCTCGTCGACCTTGCGCTGCTCCACCTGAGTCTGCAGCGGCACCATGACGCCGGTGAGGAGCACCCCGACAACGAGTAGCGTGATCGAAAGCTCGACCAGCGTGAAGCCGTTTCCTCTCGCGTGCGATCCCATCACGGCAGCTGGCCGTACGCGATCATCCGGTTCACGAGTACGGTTGTGGGAATCCAGTACAGAATGTCGTCGAACTCGGCGCCTGCCGCGGTTGTCTTCGCGCGGCTAACGAATATGCGGTCTGGCGGCGTTACGCTGTTCGGATTCGGATTCTCCGCTTCGTCCACGCTCGTGCCGCCGCTGAGCGCATTCCCACCCACCGACCACACCACCACCGCTGCACGCGAAGTCAATGTGCCTGCACTGCCGCAGCTCAGCCCGCCCCCGCCACCGCCCCCGCTGCTGCACACGAAGAGAAGCTCCTCCGCCTCGGCGAGCGCTGAACCGACACGGCGCAAACCGTTAAGCTGCGTGAACGGGTTCGCGATACCTCGGATCGTCTGGTTCGAAACTGCGTAACGGATTCGATTCTGCGGCTGGCGTCCACCGTCGACAGCGTAACCCTGCGCGTCCGTCGATGTCAGGCCGAGCAGCCTCGCAGGAAGGAAGCCGTGCCAGACGCCACACGTGCCCGTGGCGTGCGTAACGTCGGTGCCCCCCGCTTCAGCGCCATTACTTCCAGCGTCCGCGGGGCAGGGAAAATAGCCGGTGGCCGCAACGTATGCGAGCAGCGCATCGCGGGCTTCATCCAGGACGGCGCGGGTTTCGTTGATGACGCGATTTTCACCATCACTCACGATCGGCCTGATCACCGCGCCGACCATCAGCCCGAGAATGAGGAGTACGATTGCCAATTCGAAGAGGCTGAAGCCGCGCTGGCGCTCGGTCCCCAAATGTCGCGCGCACCCGCCTCGCGCTTGCATGACGGGCTTCATGGCAAATGCCCGACGGCGACGAGCCGACTGATAAGAAGGGGCAAGGGTATCCAGACGACGATGTCGTCGAATTCGACTGCGGCGCCGGGCGAGCGCGGGCGGCTCACGAAGATGCGATCGAAGCTGCCGCCCTTCGGATTTGGATTCTCGCTTTCATCCCCGACGCCGCTGGTGGGGCTGCCGCCGTTTGCGCCGACCGACCAGATGACCACGGTCGCCTTCGTCGTGATCGTGTTCGCCGCGGGACCGCAATTCACCCCTGGAATGACGGGGGCGCTTGCGCATACGTGCAGGTAGTCACTGGTCTGAAGTGCGGTGATCCCAGCGCTTTGAATGCCGGCTTCCGTCGTCAATGCGTCTACGACGAAACCCACGGCGGCATCCGAAACAGCATATCGAATACGATTCTGCGGTAATCCCCAGCCATCGATCGCGTAGCCCTGTGCATCCACGGTCGTGATCCCCAGCTCCGCTGCCGGCAAAAAGCCGATATAGGCGCCTGCACCCGGAATAAAGCCGCCGCACGTTCGCAAGCCCGTAATTTCGAACTCGGCGTCGTGTTTCGTGGTGAGGGGAGGCTCCCAGCCATTGCTGGCGCCGTCGGCGGGACACGGAAGATGCCCATACATCGCTGCGTAGCCCAGGAGCGCTTCCTTTGCGTCTTCGAGCAGTCTCTGAGTTTCATCGAGCATGCGGATTTCTAGCTGCGTTCGAAGCGGCAGGACAACGCCTGCGAGAAGGAGTGACATGATGAAGATGGCGAGCGCAACTTCGATGAGGGTGAAGCCCGCCCGGGTTGACGTGAGCGGCGACGCCTTCGTTATGCGTTGCATACCTTGAGTGTCGAGACCGCATCCTTGCACTCGGAGCGCTTGATTTTCTTGCTGCACGGTTTTTCGAGCAGCTTTTTCCCCGCGTCCGCGCACGTGCACGTCCCGTCTGTCAGGTTCTGCGCGGCGTACAGGCATTCGGGCTTCAGAACTTTCTTGTTCGATCTGGCCCCACTGGGCTTTCGCAGGAGACAGGGCGCGTTCTCGAACATCATGCGCGCGTTCGCGGCGCATTGCAGCGGAGACCCGCCGGCCATGGGCACGAGGCGGTCTCGAGCCAGCGCCGTCGAAGTCGGGGTGATGTACACGTCATCATGCCCGGGCCGGCCGCGGCCGCGCGCAATCTCGTATCGCCATGGTCCGACTACATCGATGACCCGGAGAATAG
>JBKJPI010000570.1:0-4760 GCA_046595235.1 Burkholderiales bacterium
TGCGCCCTGCTCCAGCCCTATGACATGGAAGTCGGCGCGGGCACGTTCCATACGGCTACGTTCCTGCGATCGATCGGTCCTGAGCCCTGGAAAGCCGCTTACGTGCAGCCTTCGCGCCGTCCGAAGGACGGGCGCTACGGCGAGAATCCGAATCGTCTCCAGCATTACTACCAGTATCAGGTGGTGATGAAGCCTTCACCTCCGGCCTTGCAGGATCTTTACCTCGGTTCTCTGTATGCGCTGGGCATCGATCCGAAGATAAACGACATTCGTTTCGTCGAAGACGACTGGGAATCGCCCACGCTCGGCGCATGGGGGCTCGGATGGGAGGTCTGGCTCAACGGAATGGAAGTGACGCAGTTCACGTACTTTCAGCAGGTCGGCGGGCTCGACTGCAGGCCCGTGCTCGGCGAGCTCACGTACGGACTCGAGCGCCTGGCGATGTATCTTCAGGGCAAGGAAAGCGTTTACGACCTGGTGTGGGTGGACGGCGTCACTTACGGAGACGTGTACCACCAGAACGAAGTCGAGCAGTCCAAGTACGACTTCGAGCTCGCGAACGTCGAATGGCTTCTGCGGCTTTTCAACGACTGCGAGCGGGAATCGACGCGCCTGGTTGAAGCGGGACTGGTTCTTCCAGCCTACGAGATGGTGCTGAAGTGCTCCCATACCTTCAACCTGCTCGATGCGCGAGGTGCGATTTCGGTGACCGAGCGCGCCGCTTACATCGCACGCGTGCGCGCGCTGGCGCGTCTCATCGCGCAGGCTTACTACGCTTCACGCGAGGCGCTGGGCTTTCCCATGTGCCGGCAAGACAAGGCCGAGGCGTGAATAAAGGCGCCCTTGCCGCCAGGCCCTCGCCCGAAAGGCGAGGCGAGACACCCGGGGATGGCGCGCTGATGCATGCCGTCGAAACGTTACTGGTCGAGATCCGGACTGAAGAGCTGCCGCCCAAAGCGCTCGCGCGGCTCGGCACCGCCTTCGCGGAGTCACTGCGTGCGGATCTTGCGCGTGACGGTCTTCTCGATGACACGACTCAGCTTCGCTGGTTCGCGACCCCACGGCGCCTCGCGGCCCAGTTGACCCGCGTTTCCAACATGGCAGCGGACAAACCAATCGAAGTGCAGGGGCCCTCCGTCAAAGCGGCACTCGATGCGCAAGGTGCCGCGACGCCCGCACTCCACGGATTCGCGCGCAAATGTGGCGTGGCCGTGGACGCGCTGGAGCAAGCGGACACACCGAAAGGTCGAGTGTTCATCTATCGCGGCATTGCCCGCGGCGTGGCCCTCGAGGACGTGCTCGCGCAAAAAGTAGGCACGGCTCTGAAGTCGCTGCCGATACCCAAGGTCATGCGCTGGGGCTCCGGTGACGCCGAGTTCGTGCGGCCGGCGCACGGGCTCCTGATGATGCACGGTTCACGCGTGGTGCCCGGGAAAGTTTTGGGGCTGGAGAGCGGCAACACGACGCTGGGCCATCGTTTTTTAAGTGCGGGGCCGATAGCCGTTTCGCAGGCCGACGATTACGAGCAGATCATGCGCGATCAAGGACGCGTGACCGTGAGCTTTGCCGCGCGCCGCGCAGAGATTGCGCAGGCACTTGCCGTGGCAGCCGGAGGAAACGCGACGTTTGAAAAGGATGACTCGCTTCTCGACGAAGTGACGGCGCTGACCGAAGACCCCGTCGTGTACCAGGGCGATTACAGCACCGACTTCCTTGAAGTACCGCATGAGTGCCTGGTGCTTTCGATGAAGCAGCATCAGAAATACTTTCCGCTCACCGATCCTTCGACTGGAAGGCTCGTCGCACGTTTTCTGGTTGTTTCGAATCTCAAGACCGACGATGCGCGCAACATCATTCGCGGCAACGAGCGCGTCCTGCGTGCGCGTCTTGCCGACGCCAGGTTTTTCTACGACCAGGATCGCAGGACCACCCTCGAGGCTCGAGTGCCGCAGCTCGCGAATGTCGTGTATCACAACCGGCTCGGGACGCAGCTTCAGCGCGTGGAGAGAGTCGCAGCGCTCGCGGTGAAATACGCTCAGGCGCTCGGCCACGAAACGCAGTGGGTCGAGCGTGCGGCGCGCCTTGCAAAAGCGGATCTCCTGACGGGTATGGTCGGCGAATTCCCGGAGCTTCAGGGGATCATGGGGCGCTATTACGCCCTGCACGATGGCGAACCCCAGGCAGTAGCCGACGCGATCGAATCGCACTATCGCCCCAGATACGCAGGCGACGCCGTGCCGGCCTCGGCGTTGGGCGCGACCGTGGCACTCGCAGACAAGCTTGAAATTCTCGCGGGGCTTTTCGGCATCGGCCAGCAGCCGACGGGCGACAAGGATCCCTACGGCCTTCGCCGGCAGGCAATCGGCGTGGTGCGCATTCTTGCGGAATGCAGCCTTCCACTCGATCTCTCACGCCTCATCAGTGACGCATTCAGCGTGTTCGACCCATCGTCGCCCCTGAAACCGGCGACGCGCGAGCTCATCGCTTTTTTCTTCGATCGGATGCGCGGCTATTTCGCTGAAGCAGGCTATCTGCCGAGCGAAATCGATGCAGTGCTTGCGCTCGAACCCGGGCGCGTGGACTTGATCCCGTTACGACTGCAGGCCGTGAAGATGTTCAATACCCTGCCTGAAGCGCCGAGTCTCGCCGCGGCGAACAAGCGCATCGGCAACATACTCAGGAAGGCTGCGACCTCTGCGCTTCAGTTCGAGCCCCGCCTCATGACCGAAGAGGCGGAGAAGGGGCTTTTCGACACGTTCTCGGAAATACGCGCAACAGCCGAGGCGCGCTACGCCGCCCAGGACTATCAAGGCGTGCTACAGGCGCTCGCCGCCCTGAAGCAACCCGTCGACACCTTCTTCGACAGTGTCATGGTAATGGCCGAAGACGTCAGCGTGCGCAACAACCGCCTCGCGCTGCTTGCCGAGCTCCAGCAAACCATGAACCGTGTTGCCGACATTTCCAAGCTAGCGGTCGAGCGTTGACGATGAGGCCTCAACCGGTAGCCGGGGTCAGGCCCGGTTTTCACGACGCTCGCGAAACCCCGGGACCTCCACAATGAAGCTCGTCATTCTCGACCGCGACGGCGTCATCAATCAGGACAGCGACAACTTCATCAAGACGCCCGAAGAATGGGTGCCTGTTCCCGGCAGCCTCGAAGCTATCGCGCGCCTCAATCACGCCGGTTATCAGGTCGTTCTTGCGACCAACCAGTCCGGTGTGGGCCGCGGCCTGTTCGAAGTGTCGACGTTGAACGCCATTCACGACCGCATGCACCGCGCGCTGGCGCAGATCGGCGGACGCATCGATGCGATCTTTTTCTGCCCGCACGCGCAGGACGCGAACTGCGCCTGCCGCAAACCGCGGCCCGGGCTGCTGGAAGAAATCGCGGGGCGCTTCAGTGTAGACCTGAAAGGCGTGCCGAGCATCGGCGACTCGCTCAGGGATCTTCAGGCTTCAGTCGCGGTCGGCGCCGCGCCGATTCTCGTGCTTACGGGCAAGGGCGCGGCTACGCGCGATGCGGGGGACCTTCCTCAAGGCACCGCCATCTATCCGGATCTCGCCGCCGCGGTGCGCGAGATCGTTAAATGACGGCACTGCTGCGCTCCTTCGCATTCGCCCTCCTGCAGATCGTGGTCACGCCCGTCTGGGCCGTAGTCTCGCTCCTTACCTTTCCATTCTCTCCAATGACGCGTTATCGCATCATCAGCGTCTGGTCGCGGTTCATGGTGTGGAGTGCGGCGTGGGTGCTCGGAATACGCTATCGCATAGTGGGGGCGGAAAACATACCGCACGAACCGTGCGTAATACTCGGCAAGCACGAATCGGCGTGGGAGACGCTCGCGTTCCAGGTGATTTTTCCGCCGCAAGTCTGGGTCGTAAAGCGCGAGCTCCTGTGGATCCCGTTCTTCGGTTGGGGGCTTGCGATGCTTTCGCCGATCGCGATCGATCGTAAAGAGCGCCGTCGAGCCCTCGCCCAGATGGTCGAACAGGGCCGCGAACGGCTCGACAGCGGTTTTTCAATCGTGATATTTCCCGAGGGGACGCGCGCCGCACCGGGGACTCGCGGAATCTACCAGGCTGGCGGCGCGTGGCTCGCGCTTCGCACGGGTGCGGCGGTGCTTCCAGTAGCGCACAATGCAGGCTCGTACTGGCCGCGCAATGCGTTCGTGAAGCGGCCGGGTGTGATCACCGTGAGCATTGGACCTTCGATGCGCGCTGAAGGCGGAAAAGCCTCGGCACTCATGAAAAACGTTGAAGAGTGGATCGAAAACGAGATGCAGCGGATAAGGCATGAGGCGCATTAAGGCCGGGCAGCTCGACCTTCCGCTTGGTTTTCGTCAGCAGCAGGCGGTCGGGCGTGCCTATCTGGCACTGGAAGGCACCCTCGTACCGTACACGATCAAACGCAGCCTCCGCAGGCGCGCGATCTCCATTCTCGTCGACGAGGATGGCGTGCGCGTCGGCGCGCCGTGGACGGCCACACACCGGGCGATCGAACGACTGCTGCGCGTACATTCGGCATGGGTGCTGAAGAAGCTCGAAGAATGGCAGGTGCGGCGCGCGCCCCCGCGACGATGGGACGACGGCGAATCCCTGATGCTTCTCGGGATGCGCTTCACTTTGAGACTTACGCCCGCCGGAGATCCGCCGCAGCTGCGCGGCGAAGAGCTATTCGTCGGCACCTTGAGTGCGATCCCGGTCGCGCGTCAGGTGCACGAGTGGATGCACGCGCAGGCACTTGAATGCTTCGCCGAGCG
>JBKJPI010000690.1:0-2719 GCA_046595235.1 Burkholderiales bacterium
GTCTTGTTGGTGACGAGCGCAAGCAGGTCTTCACGTGTCATGTCGTTCATGTGTGTTCTCGCGAAAAAAGTGGATGGTGCAACGGAGAAAGGCTAGGACAAAGGCACGGCGTTGGCAACCGGCTTTGGGTGAACTCAACCGCCGAAGCCGGCCGAGATCAGAAAGCGATCTATCACTGGCATCCAGACGCTGCGATTTCCCGCGAAGCTTGCGTGCCCATCGTTTCGAAAAGGCGGCAGCTGCACGAACTCACCCGTGCCGCCGTTGGCGCGATACGCCTGGAACCATGCCGCCGGCTTGTCACGTCCCCAGTAGCGGTCGTTCTCGCTATACAGCCAGATGCTGGGGATACGCGACGTGCGGCCGTAGTCAGAGAGCACTTGCCGTAACGTCGGCTCCGAACACGGAGTCTCCGGACTTTTTTCAGGATCGCCGCCCGAGCCGCCGGCAAAATTGATGGCGCCCGCGATGCCGGCGACGTTCAGCGACGCCACTGCAACAGTGGTAGCGCCGCCGAAGGATTGCCCCACAAGCAATCCCTTACCTGGATCGACATAGCTCTGCGCTTTTGCGTACTGAATCACGGCAAGCACCTGGGCTGCACCCGCCTCGAAGACCACTCGATAATCTCTGCGCGCGCACGAGCCTGCATACTCAACATCCGGACCCTCGGTGATTCCATAGCCGACGCGCGTCGGCACGAATACAGCGAAGCCTTTGGAGACGAAGTAGCGCGAGTTGTCGGTATAGCGCGCGCGTCCGAGTCGAGCACGGCCCGCCGCGTCCCCTGCGCGGCCGTGACTCAGCACGAGGAACGGCGACTTCTGCCGATCTGTATCGCGAAACACCGTTAAGGTGATCGTGTGCCTGTGCGCCCGTGCGTAGATGTCCTTCACCTCGACCGGGATCTGCACGACTTCTTCCACGACTTCGCTGAAAGCAGGGGCGGAAGCGGCCAGCATGAGCACCGCAACGCGAACGCGCCAATGCATGCCGTTCAAGCTCAATGCAGTGACTTGGCAGCCCGCTTGGCGGGCGGCTTGCGCATCGATCTCACCTTCGGCATCTGCCCCGCGCCGAGGCAGCTCAGGTAACGATCGACCAGCGCCTCGGCATCGCGGTCGAGCTTCACGTAGGTCTTGTCAGCGAGCCAGTTGCTGATGAGTCCGTAGATCATCGAGTCGAGCCCGACAGCGGCGAGGCGCGCATCCAGATTCTTTGGGAGCTGACCGCGCTTGATCGCGTTGCGGATCGTTTGCTCGGTGCGCTCGACGCAGCCGCACTTGATGTGACTGATGCGCTCGCGCACATCGGCCATCTCCTCCAGGTACTCGCACTTGTGCGTGATGATGTCGAACACACGCTGGCATTGCGGATCGGTGGCCGTGCGCTTGAGTGCGCTTACAGCCGCCTCCTTGAGCAGCATCAGAGGATCAGCCGCGTTTTCGTCCGCGCTGCGTCCGACGACCTCCTCGATCGGCAGGGTCACGCGATTGACCATCGCAGTAAACAGCTCGCTTTTGTTTTTGAAGTGCCAGTAGATCGCGCCGCGGGTCACACCGGCGGCCTTGGCGATGTCCTCGAGCGATGTATGCGAAACACCGCGCGCGGAAAACACGTGCTCGGCCGCGTCCAGTATGCCGCTGCGCGTCTCCGCGGCTTCGTCTCGCGTCCTTTTTACCATCGGGGTCTCCTCGTTATGGGCGTGCACATCGATGCATGCCGCCTGCATGCCCTCGACTTTACATCCATACATGCTTGTATGTAAACTGCCGCCGTTCGTGCTCCTCACTTTTCTTTCAAGCACCTAAGGGTTTGCCATGTCATCACGCACCGCACTCCTCAAGCTGATGCTCGCCTCCACCGGACTTGCGCTGGTCGCCGGTTGCAAGCCGGATGCGAAGCCCCAAGGTGGAATGCCGCCGGCGCCCGTCACGGTGATGACGGCGGAGGCCAGGCAGGTGCCGGTCGCATACGAATACACGGGACAGACTGCGGGGTTTCGTGAAGTCGAAGTGCGTGCACGCGTCACGGGCATCGTGCTCCGGCGTCATTACAAGGAAGGCGGCGTGGTGCGCAAGGGCGAGACGATGTTCACGCTCGACCCCGCGCCTTTTCACGTCGCGGTCGCCCGCGCCGAAGCTGACCTCGGCGTGGCAAGCGCGCGGCTCGAGCAGGCGCGCCGCGACGTCGCGCGACTGAAGCCGGTGCTCGAAGCGAAAGCCGTCAGCCAGAAGGAGCTCGACGATGCGATGTCCGGCGTGCGCATCGCTGAGGCCGAAACCAGAAGTCTCCAGGCGCGCCTCAACGAAGCGAAGCTCAATCTAAGCTATACCCGCGTGGACGCGCCGATCGGCGGCATTGCCGGCCGTGCAGCGATCAGCGAAGGTACGCTCGTATCGGGACCGAACGTTCTGATGGCAACCGTCACGCAGACCGACCCGATGTACGTGATCTTCGGCATCCCCGACCGCGAGCACCTTGCAATCCGGCGGCGCGTGGAGGAAGGCCGCCTGAAGCTTCCGCAGGGCAACCGCTTTCGTACGACGATCAAGCTCGCCGACGGCACGTCATTCAATCGCACCGGCACGCTCGACTTTACCGACGTGCGCATCAATGCGCAGACCGGCACGAGCGAAGCGCGCGCGGAGTTCGACAACCGTCAGGCGGTGCTGCGCGCCGGCGAATTCGTGCGGATTTCCCTGGAGGGTGCAGTGAG
>JBKJPI010000047.1:0-5971 GCA_046595235.1 Burkholderiales bacterium
TCCACGTCATTGCTGACAACCTCTCGGCGCACAAGACCAAGCAGGTCGACGCCTTCCTGGCTGAGCATCCGAAGGTTCATATGCACTTCACCCCGACCTACTCGTCCTGGCTCAACGCGGTCGAGTTGTGGTTCGCCAAGATTGAGCGTGACGTGATCGCGCGCGGGGTATTCACTTCGGTGCCTGACTTGAAGAGAAAGCTTATGCGCTATATCCGCAAGTACAACGAACAGCCCAAGCCCGTGAAGTGGAAGTACTTCGATCCGACACGGCGAATCACTCCCGATTCAATCGTTACAGTCTACTAGAGCTGCCATCCCGAGCTGTGGCTCGTTGCCCGTTTCTACGAAGTGGCCGTGGTGCATGAGCCGGTCCAGCAGAAAACGTATTGACTTCAAATTTCCAAGCCGTCAAGATCTGATCCGTCATCAGCGAGAGGTGTATATGAAACGGCGCGACTTATTGAATGCTTCGTTGGCCGCGGCCTCGGCGTCCGTCGTCGGTCGCGTAGGCTCGGTTTCAGCGCAAACCAAGCCTGACAAGATCGCAGTCATGACGTGGGGCGGCTTCAACGCAGAGGCCGTCGAGAAAGGCATAAATAAGCCCTTCCTCGATCGATACGGCGTGAAAACGGTACTCGATACCGGCTCAAGCCCTGTCGAGCGAATCACCAAGCTGAAGCTCAGCCTGAATGACCAACCCTATGACGTCCTGAACATTGGCGACGGCTTGTTCCCGCTCGCAATCAAGCAGGGGGTTCTTGAGCCCCTCGACCGAAATTCGCCGAACCTGGGCAACCTGAAAGACGTTTACCCAAAGATGCTGCACCCAAATTGGGTAACTTGCTACTTCTCGGCTTTGGGCATCACCTACAGCAGACAGGTCAAGAATCCGCCGACATCGTGGGCCGACCTGTGGCGCCCGGAGTTCAAGGGACGCATCGTCATTCCGGACGTCACGCACACCATCGGACTTTATCCGGTGGCGATCGGCGCCCTGGCCCAGGGGAAATCTGCGAAGGATGCTGAAACGGGATTTGCAATGTTGAAGAAGCTGGCTGACTTGAAACCCATCGTCGCCAAGGACACCGATACGATCATGAACAGCCTCCAAAGCGGCGACGCGCTGATCGGGCTGCTGTACAAGTCACAGACCTATACCATTCAAGACAAGGGCGCTCAGGTGGATTGGGTCTTCCCCAAAGAGGGTGCAATCGAGATCAGTTGGGGCTACGGCATCGCCAAGAACTCCAAGAACCGGGAGTGGGCCGAGCGATGGATCAACTTGGCGATGGATCCCGATATCCAGCCTTATTTCACCGGTTGGGCCAACTACCCGGGATCCAATCCCAAGATGCTGGCGAAACTCGATCCAAAGCTAAAATCCCGCGCCTTCTTCACCGAGGACGAGTTAAAGCGGATGGTCGTGCTCGATCATGAGTTCATGAGTGATCGACGCGCCGACTGGACGGAGCGCTGGAATCGGGCAATGGTCTAGGCAGTCAACGTCGGAGTGACCGGCTTACTATCACTCACCTGGCGTCGTAACGCCGACAGCTACGACGTCGCCATGGCCGCGAGTCGGCTCGTGGCCCATGGCGTTCCGGTCTGGTGGTGCACCCAGGCTTCGGACGGTGTCGCACCCGGCGACTACCTGGTAGATGGAAATCGGGTTGCCGCGCGGGTCTTCGAGTGGCTGCGGCTCGACGTTCAACCCTGGCAGGGGACGCAGCCGCCGAATCACGCGCGCCCACT
Source organism: Burkholderiales bacterium (assembly GCA_046595235.1). Lineage (GTDB taxonomy): Bacteria > Pseudomonadota > Gammaproteobacteria > Burkholderiales > SG8-41 > JAQGMV01. Next base: position 1,755 of record JBKJPI010000047.1, read on the forward strand.
GACCGCGGCCAGAGTGGCACTCCTTGGAGGCCAAGTCTCCGCTTATCCCTATTTCGGCTACGCCGCACTTGCGCTGGTGCGGCTCGGCCTGCCGTTTCGACTGGTGGACGGCGCGTCGATAGCAGGCGGCGCCCTGCGTGACGCCAATTTCTTGCTATTGCCCGGCGGCTTTTCGACGTGGGGACTCGACCGTGGCGAAAAGGCCCCTGGCGCCGATGCCGAAGTGCGTGGATTCCTGGATCGCGGCGGAGTCTGCATAGGCGCATGCGGCGGGGCCAACTACCTGTCCATGGGGCGACCCTGCTGGACCGGCACCGCCGCAGCCTATCCGCGCTTTGCCCATGAGTATCTGTATTCGGGCGTTGGGGTCGTCTCGATCAAGATCGAGGACGCGCTGCTTGGCATCGGCCTGCCTCCCACGCTCGACCTTCCCTACTACCATGGCCCCATCTACGAAGACTGGGGCCCTGGCGTCAAGTCGCTGGCCCGGTTCCATGAGCTCAATTTCTCGGGACGTCTCTTCATCGACAACCCCCTAGAGCGCTCGTTTTTCGACCGAGAAATGCGCGGTCGCGCGGCGATTCTGGCCGCCGACGGCGAGCGCGGCCGCGCCATCCTGCTGTCTCCGCACGCGGAAATGGGTGACCTCGTGCGCAAGTACATGGTGCTCGACGGCTACGTTCGAAAGTATCTGCCGATTCGCGGCAAGCGGGTCATGGAGGAAACGCTGGCCTTCTACGAGTCCACCGACGCGCCTGCCTTCCGGCTTCTCCTCAACGCAGCGCTGATGCTGATGACAGAGCCGATGGACTCCCCCAAACCATCAGCCGACGAAGGCGAAGGCACGATTCATCCGGGGCAGCCAAGCGACGATCTTCATCGAGCCGTCATGCTTGCGCTCCGCGATATCGGTCAGCAAATCGGCGCGGATCCGCATGACGACCTCGTTCGAGGCATCATCGCCGACCTTGACCAGCGTGCCACGGCAATTCCCGCGCTCTCCGCACGCCTGCAAGAGCTCGGCATCACGCGCGAGATAGTGTCCCAATGGTCCTACATCGCCACGCTTGCCCTGCCGGAATTGATCGGCGACCGCCCCCGCGGCCACGAGGTGCCCCATCGCCTGATGAATGTCGAACTTGTCATCAGTCTGGCCGAGGCGTGGACGCGGCTCGCGGAGGTTGAGCTTGCTCTCGCCGACTTGTGATGCCGTTACAGCCGGGCCGGAGGATCCCACCGTCTCTGCGGTAGAGGTCGACGTTTCTTTGCGGGGAGTGCGCAAGTCCTACGGTGACGTCATTGCCGTCGATGACGTCACATTGGACATCCCGCGAGGCGCCTTTATCTCCCTGCTCGGCCCTAGTGGCTGCGGCAAGACGACGACCCTGCGGATTGTCGCCGGCTTCGAGCGGCCCAACAGTGGCGACGTCTTGATCCGTGGCCAACGCGTCAATGACGTGCCCCCCTACCGTCGCGACTACGGCATGGTGTTCCAGAATTTCGCCCTGTTTCCACACCTGACCATCGCCGAGAACGTCGCTTTCGGGCTGCGCATGCGTCGCGTTGATCGCACGGTCGCAGCGCAGCAGGTTCGCGAAGCGCTGGCAGTGGTCAAGCTGGCGGCTCTCGAGAACCGTTACCCCAGCCAGCTATCGGGCGGGCAGCAGCAGCGCGTGGCCCTGGCGAGGGCCCTGGTCCTCAAACCCGCAGTTCTTCTGCTGGATGAGCCCCTGGGTTCGCTCGACAAGAAGTTGCGCGAGGAGATGCAGGTCGAGATTCGGGATCTGCAGAAGCAGTTTGCGATTTCAACAATCTTCGTCACCCATGACCAGGACGAGGCATTGACGATGTCAGATGCGATCGCCGTCATGAACCACGGCGTCATTGAGCAGTTCGGAGCGCCTCGTGAGGTGTTTGAGCAACCGCGTACCGAGTTCGTCGCGCGATTCATGGGCGCAGACAACGTTCTCGAAGGTCGTATCGCTGCGGCTGAGGGCGAGTCATTGCAAGTCGATCTCGCTACCGGCCGTATCGGCGCACGGGCGAGTGGCAGGAGCGCCGGCTCGAAGGTCCTCGTCGCGGTACGACCAGAGAACGTCGTCTTGTCGCATCACGATGCTTCGTCGGGGATTGGCGCGGTGGTCACCGCGGTCGTGTATCACGGCGCCACGAGCCACATTTACTTAATGGCGGGGAAAGAGCCTTTGGTAGCGCACTTGCCAAACCGCGTCAGCAGTGAGTTGGGCTTGCGGGCGGGCGATCCCATACGGTGCAGCTGGACCGAAAACAGCACGATCGTACTGGCGGACCGGCGATGAGCCTGCGGCACCATGCGCTCCCGTTCGACTGGCGACGTATGGCACAGCGCAGCCTGGTGCTTGGGCCGCCGCTCCTGTTTTTCGTCGCGTTCTTCCTGCTGCCGCTCCTCTATCTGTTCGCGGTCAGCTTCCTGGAACCTTCACAGACCGAGCTCTACGAGAAGCGCTTCACGCTCGCCAACTATGCCAACGTAATAGCCGACGAGTTCTACCTCACGATCATCGGCCGCTCCCTGCTCGCGACTGTGATCGTCCTCGGCATCAGCCTGGTCATCGCGTATCCCGCCGCCATCGTCGTTGCCCGGTTCGAGCCTAAATGGCGTTTTCGGGTCCTGGCGATCCTGCTCTTTCCGCTCATGGTCAGCAATGTGGTCCGCGCCTACGGATGGGTTTCCATCCTCGGGCGCCGCGGCGTCGCAAATACCTTGATGCTCGACCTCGGCGTGATCGAGGCGCCGCTCTCGTTGCTCTATTCCTTCAGTGCCGTGGTCGTGGGGCTGCTGACCATTCTGCTCCCGTACATGATCATCTCCATCGCCAATGCCCTGGCCGCCATCAACAAATCCTACTCGGAGGCCGCACAGTCCCTCGGCGCTGGGCCGTGGCGGACGTTCTGGCACGTCACCTTTCCGCTCTCAAGTCCTGGCGTCGCGTCGGGTTGCATGATCGTGTTTTTCCTGTCCCTCAGCGCGTATGTGACGATAAGCCTCCTGGGTGGCCCGCGCTTCAAGATGCTGGTAAGTCTCGTCTTCGACAGCGTCGTCACTTTCCAGTGGCCGCGCGCAGCTGCGCTGTCCTTTGTCCTGCTGCTGTTGGCACTCATTGGCGGCGCCGTGATCCTGGCCATCACGCGTCCGCGGCGAATGCGAGGCACACGGCCATGACGGTCGGCCGCTTGCTGCTGAATGCAGCGTTCGGTCTATGTCTCATGCTGATTCTTGGCCCGATCGTGGTCATCATCGGCATCTCGTTTTCACCGGTGGATGGCTTCACTTTTCCGCCGACCGGCCTCTCGCTTCGCTGGTATCGAAGCTTTCTAGATTCGGAGCGGCTGTGGGGATCGTTCTTGTTCAGCTTCCAGATGGCACTGTTCGTCGCGGGTGTGTCACTGTTGCTCGGAACACTTGCAGCCCTCGCGCTCGCGCGACGCAAGGGTATGGCAACCGCCGGGATGCAAGCGCTCTTCGTGGCACCAATGGTTTTTCCCGCCATCATCCTTGGGGTGGCGGTCCTGCTTTTCGTTCGCGTCCTCGGTGCGCCACTCTGGGGCGGGCTCCTCGTGGCGCATGTCCTGATCGGCACGCCCTATTGCTTCCGTTTGGTCAGCGGCAGTTTGCAGGCATTCGACTCGTCCCTGGAGGAGGCTGGTCAGAGCCTTGGTGCCGGGCCGTTGCGCACGTTCTACTACGTGACGATGCCACTCATCTGGCCAGGCATGATGGCTGGCGCACTGTTTGCCTTCATCGTGTCGTTTGGCGAGAACAACGCGGCTCTCTTTCTGACCGGGCCCGGCTATTCAACGATGCCGATCGAACTGTTGGGATTCCTACAGTTCCCTGGCAACCAATTGATCGTCGCGGCTGCATCGACGGTCCAGGTCGCACTGATCGTCGTCTTCATTCTGGTGATGGAGCGATTGGTCGGACTTGCCCGCCTCGTGCGCGCCGACCGCCAGGGATGACGGATGCACACGACTTCACTGCAAGGCGCATGCGTTCTAGCTATTCGCACCGATCCATCATCGGGGCGGTACACAGGCGCCACGGACTAAGGTGTTGCTTCAATTGCACTAATTTCACTTTGTCGTTCCAGACAAGTGTGAGACGAATCGGAGGCGTTCCTTGGTCACCGCACTGCGCTTTGTCCATGGTAGCCAATCGTTTGCGCGCGCTGATCATG
>JBKJPI010000180.1:0-3945 GCA_046595235.1 Burkholderiales bacterium
GTGCGCAGCCTCGCGCGCGCGGGCGTCAGGAATCTCTTTTCGCTCTCGGGAAATCACATCATGCCGATCTACGACTCGGCATTCGATGCGAAGCTGCGCATCGTTCACACCCGCCACGAGGGCGCCGCGGTGCATATGGCCGATGCGTGGGGGCGACTGACCGGAGCTCCTGGTATCGCCCTGCTGACCGGCGGGCCGGGACACGCAAACGGAATCGGGGCGCTCCATACCGCGCTGGCTTCCGAATCACCGCTCGTCATGCTGTCAGGACACGCACCGCTGCGCGAGCTCGGCAAAGGCTCGTTTCAGGAGATGCGGCAGGCGGACATGGCGGGGCCGAGCGTTAAAGCCGCCTGGACCGCGCAAAGCACAGCGGGGCTCGGCGAAGATATCGCGCGTGCAATGCGCATTGCATCTGCGGGAAGGCCCGGTCCCGTGCACGTGAGCTTGCCCTTCGATCTGCTCGAAGAAGAAAGCGACGCTTCCGCCGTGCCAATGCTCGAGGCATTCAGCGCGCCCGAACAGCCGCTCGGTGAAGCTGACGCCGACGCGGTGCTGGAGCTGTTGGCGCGCGCGCAGCGTCCCTTGATTCTCGTCGGAAGTACTCTGTCGGCGGCACGCGCAGGCTCGGTGCCTGGAGCCCTCAGCGAATCGGTTGGCGTTCCTGTGATCTGCATGGAAAGCCCGCGCGGCCTGAACGACCCCGCGCTTGGGCGTCTGGCAGGCGTCGTACAGCGTGCCGACCTGATCGTGCTGCTCGGTAAAGAGCCCGACTTCACGCTTCGCTTCGGCAGCGCGCCCTCCATCTCCGAGACCTGCCGCGTCGCGATCATAGATCCTGAGTGCAGTGCAATGGAACGCGCCAGCAAACTCATCGGCGCTGAGCGGGTCGCCTTCGCTGCGACCGGCGATTCTGTCGCCACGGCTCAACGTCTGGTGCTGCGCGCGCACGGCCGGAAGGCTACAGGGCATGACTGGAGCGATGAAGTCGAGGCTGCACTCAATTTTCGTCCGTCCGAGTGGGCCGGGCTTTCTTCGCACGCGGGCAGTGCGGTGCATCCGGTCGAAGTCGGGCGCGCCGTACAACACCTCATCGACGCTTCACCGGATTCAGTGTTCGTGTCCGACGGAGGCGAATTCGGGCAGTGGGCACAGGCTTGTGTCGACACGCCGACGCGGGTGGTCAATGGGCCCGCCGGCTCGATCGGCAGCGCAGTTCCCTTTGCCCTCGCGGCGAAACTCGCACGGCCGGGCACACAGGTGATTGCGATGACAGGCGACGGTGCAGCAGGATTTCACCTGCTCGAGCTCGACACAGCGGTGCGCGAAAAGCTGCCCCTCGTGATCGTCATCGGCAATGACGCCTGCTGGAACGCTGAACATCAGATTCAGCTTCGCACGTACGGGAAAGCGCGAGCACACAGCTGCGAGCTCCTCCCGACGCGCTACGACCTGGTCGCGAGCGCCCTGGGTGCGCATGGAGAGCTCGTCACGGTAGCGGCTGAGCTTCCTGCAGCGCTTGCGCGCGCGGCCGCATCGGGCAAGCCGGCGTGCGTCAACGTGATGATCGAGCGCCTGCCGGCGCCGGCTTACAGCGCGGCACCGTCAGCCGGCGGGCACTAAGGTCCTGTATGCACCCGGGGGACGAGACTCGCAGTATCACGCTGACTGGAGGTGCCTTCGACTGGGCCGATCCGCTGCTTGTCGAGCAGCAGCTCACGGATGCTGAGCGGCTGATCCGCGACACAGCGCGGCGCTATGCGCAGGAAAAGTTGATGCCGCGCATCCGGGAGTGGAACCGGAACGAATTCTTCGGTACGGAAGTGATGCGCGAGATGGGCGCGCTGGGCTTCCTCGGGGCGCCGCTGCACGGTTATGGCTGCGCCGGCCTCGGCTATGTGGCGTTCGGCCTCGTCATGCGGGAGCTCGAGCGTGTCGACACCGCGTTTCGCTCAGCCTGTGGTGTACAGACAACGCTGGCAATGACGCCGATCTACGCGTACGGCTCCGAAGCCCAGCGCGAAAAATACCTCCCTAAAATGGCAAGCGGAGAGATGCTCGGCTGCTTCGGTCTCACCGAGCCGGACCACGGTTCGGATCCCGGCAGCATGAAAGCGCGTGCGAAAAAGTGTGCTGACGGTTATGTGCTGACCGGCACCAAGCTGTGGATCACGCATGCACCGATCGCCGACATCATGGTGGTGTGGGCAAAGGACGATGCAGGGGTGATTCGAGGCTTCGTCCTCGAACGCGGCATGCCTGGGCTCGAAACGCGGAAGATAGAGGGGAAGTTCTCAGTGCGCGCGTCGCCGACGGGCGAAATCATCATGAATGACGTGTTCGTCCCCGCAGAGAACCTGCTTCCAGGCGCGGAAGGCTTGAAAGGGCCGTTCGGATGCCTCAACAATGCGCGCTTCGGAATCTGCTGGGGCGCGTTCGGCGCAGCGGAGTTCTGCTGGCATACAGCGCGGCAATACGTTCTGGACCGGAAGCAGTTCGGAAAACCGCTCGCCGCGAATCAACTGGTCCAGAAGAAACTCGCGGACATGCAGACGGAGATCGCGGTCGGTCTGCTCGCGTGCCTCCACGTCAGCCGATTGCGGGAAGAAGGTCGCGCAACGCCGGAGATGCTCTCGCTGATCAAACGGAACTCGACGGGCAAAGCCCTCGAGGTTGCGCGCCTTGCACGCGACATGCTGGGGGGCAACGGGATATCGGACGAATACCACGTCATCCGCCATCTGCTGAACCTCGAGACCGTAAACACCCTCGAGGGGACGCACGACATCCACGCGCTGGTGCTGGGGCGTGCCCAGACGGGCATCGGCGCGTTCACCTAGTTAGACGGGATTGATGACGACAACTCTGTTTTCGAATGCACACCCAGGCAAAGTACGTCAACGCGATCAGTGACGGCACTCGGCGGGGACGTACTTGTGAATCGAAGTCGGGCTCGAGCATCTCCAGATCACTTTTCCGTCAGCCGCGGTGTAGCTCGGCACGAGCTGCAGCGTAATAGCCGTACCGACTGTCGCTGCCGTAGCAATTACCGTAATGTCCCCCGTGCTGCTGACCGTGCCGCCGGTGACTTTGCCGCTTGCAATGATGGTCGCGCCGGCATCGGCGCCGCCGAGACTGCCGCGGGTTTGCGCATTTTCGGAAACCGTGACCTTCTGGTTGCTCGCAGCGAGGACAAGCTCAGACACTTTCGCGCGGATGGTGTAGTCCTGATAGGCTGGCAGCGCCACCGCCGCGAGAATACCGATGATGGCGACGACGATCATCAGCTCGATGAGCGTAAAACCGCGTTGGATGCGTTTCATGGTTGGTCGCTCCCCTGTGAGAAAACTTTTTACAGTCGCAGGTATTGTAGCTAACTGCACCAGCGAGACAAGCCGGCCCCGGATTCTTTTACCTGGAACGGCGAGGGTCGTGCACCAGCCATTGCTAAGCACTCGCCGCGCAACCCCGGAGGCGTTAAACACACTATAAAATGCGCCACTTTGACAAAGTGCCCGCTCGGCGCATTGTCAGGCTGTTCGCTTCAGCGCCCGGATGGTGAAATTGGTAGACACAAGGGACTTAAAATCCCTCGGGCATTAATCTGCCCGTGCCGGTTCGATTCCGGCTCCGGGCACCAACTTACCGCTCAGCTTGTATCGCGAGGGCTGTGAACGCGCCCGGTTCGGACCGTATTCAGCCAGCTAGCACGAGACCCCAGACGATGGCTAACGTCATGAGGGATAGCATAACGGCCGCACTGCCAAGATCCTTCGCGCGCCTGGCGAGCTCATGTGTCTCAAGTGAAATTCGATCGGTTACCGCCTCGATCGCGGAATTGAGCAACTCGGTTAACAGAACCAGAAGGACGGACGCCACGAGAACCGCTTTCGCTGCGCCACTGACGGACATCATCAAGGCTATAGGGATCAAGACTGCCGCCAT
>JBKJPI010000462.1:0-24916 GCA_046595235.1 Burkholderiales bacterium
GCTCAACGTACCATCTGCGACGAGCGCTCCGGCGACGATCAATATCGGCAGCGCGGGCAGAGGGAGGCCGAGCTGCGCGAGCAGCACGTTGGCGAATACGAGGGAAAGACCGTGCTCGGCGAGAAGACTCGTCAGCGCGTCCATCGGTAAATCCGGTAGATTGTCATGCGGGGATCATACCGGAGGGCCAGCGCGGCCCTCAGCGCCCCGGACCGCTAACCGGAGTGCGACACGCCTTGAGAAGGCGGATCTCCGGCGCTGCCCGACGCCGCTTCCGCCTGCTCTTTCTCCTGTGCTGCGATATCGGCGTGAACCTCGGCCATGTCGAGCGCCTGCGCCTGCGTGATGATGCTCTCGAGACCCTCGCCCGGCACCGCACCGGCCTGTGAAAACAGCACGACCTTCTCTCTGAACACCATGAGCGTCGGAATCGAGCGGATCGCGAAATGGCCCGCGAGCTCCTGCTCTTCTTCGGTATTTACCTTGGCGAAGACCACACCGGTGTGCTTATCCGAGGCGGCCTCGAAAACCGGTGCGAATCCGCGGCACGGCCCGCACCACGGCGCCCAGAAATCGACAACGACGAGATCATTGGTCGTAACAACCTCTTCGAAATTGTCTTTGGTCAGATCGATAGTTGCCATATCGGAAGCGTGTTTTGTTGAGGTCTTCAAGGCGGTGCAAGTTGCGCGCCCGCATCAATGCAGCTTTACGCGCGGCTCCGTGCGTCGGGTGAAAAGGCGACCGAGCGTATCGAAGGCGACTTTCGCCATTCCATGCAGCGCGTAAAGGTGCATGCGGTACAGCGACACATACATGAGGCGCGCGAAGAGACCTTCGACGAAGAGCGCACCCCCCATGAGACCGCCCATGAGGCTGCCAACGGTGCTGTATTCGCCAAGAGACACGAGCGAGCCAAAATCTCTGTACACGTAGGGGTTCAACGATTTTCCGGCGAGCCGGCGCTGGAAAGCGCGCACCAGGTGGCTCGCCTGCTGATGCGCAGCCTGCGCTCGCGCCGGTACGCAGGATCCGTGCCCCGGCCATGGGCAGCAAGCGCAATCGCCGATCGCGAAAACGTTGGCGTCGCGCGTTGTCTGAAGTGTGTCCTGCACGATGAGCTGGCTCTGCCGGTTCGTCTCGAGACCGTCGAGCTCGCGCAGAAAATCCGGGGCCTTGATGCCTGCGGCCCAGACGGTGAGCTCGGCCGGGCGCGTAAGACCGCTTTGCATCACGACGGCGTCAGCGCGCACTTCGATCACGCGTTCGTTCGTGAGGACTTCAACCCCGAGGGTGCGCAGCAGGTCCTGCGCCGCGAGCGCCACGCGCTCGGGAAGAGCGGGCAGGATGCGTGGACCCGCTTCGATGATCGTCATCCCGATGTCGCGCTCGGCATCGATCGTCTCGAAGCCGTACGCAACGAGCTCGCGCGTGGTCTTGTGAAGCTCGGCTGCGAGCTCGACGCCGGTCGCGCCCCCTCCGATGATCGCCACATTAAGCTGGCCCAGCATTCGTGGCGTGGTCTGCGCATTCGCGCGGATGCACGCGTTCACGAGGCGATGATGGAAGCGTTCCGCCTGCTCCGGCGTATCCAGGCTGATTGCGTGCTCGCTCGCGCCGGGCGTGCCGAAGTCATTGGTGCGGCTGCCGACGGCGATGACGAGGGTGTCGTAAGGGATTTCCCGGCGCGGAATCAGCTGCTCGCCGTCGAGCTCATCAATGGTCGGCGCGATGCGCACCACACGGCGTTGGCGGTCCAGTCCGTCCATGCCGCCGAGCTGGAACTCGAAATGGTGCCATCTCGCCTGCGCAAGATAGTCGAGATCGTGCTCGTAAAGATCCATGCTTCCCGCGGCAACTTCATGCAGGAGCGGCTTCCACAAGTGGGTGCGGGAACAATCGACGAGCGTGATGCGCGCGCGGCCCTTGCGGCCGAGCCGGTCGCCGAGGCGCGTTGCGAGCTCGAGGCCGCCCGCGCCGCCGCCGACGATCACGATGCGATGAAGAGCGCTCATGAGAATTGTGCTTTCAGGCCCTCGCGTGCGCGTTGGATGCCTGCTGCAGAAGCTTCAGCATCGCAGCGGCCTTGTCGAAGGTTTCCTGATATTCGTCTTCCATCGTCGAGTCCGCGACGATGCCTCCTCCCGCCCAGAACCGCACTTCGCCGCCGGAAAAGACGAGGGTGCGGATCGCAATGTTCAAGTCCATGTTGCCGTCGTGACCGATATAGCCGATCGCGCCGCAGTAAACCCCGCGGCGGTTGGGCTCGAGCTCTTCGATGATCTCCATCGCACGAACTTTCGGCGCACCGGTGATCGAGCCGCCGGGAAAAGAGCCGCGCAGAAGATCGACTGCGTCGCGATCATCGCGCAACTCCCCGGTGACCGTACTCACGAGGTGGTGCACGGTCGCATAGCTCTCCACGTCGAAGAGCTTCGGCACCCTCACCGATCCGAGACGGCAGTTCTTCGAAAGATCGTTTCGCAGGAGATCCACGATCATCACGTTCTCGGCGCGGTCTTTCTCGCTTACACGAAGCGCCTCGGCAAGCGCCGCGTCGAGACGCGCGTGCCCTGCGCGCGGGCGCGTACCTTTGATGGGTCTTGCCTCCACGCGGCCATCGGCGACCTTGAGGAAACGCTCGGGGGAAGCCGACAGCACGTGCGCATAGGGCGTACTGAGGTAGGCTGAAAACGGCGCGGGATTCATGATCCTCAGCGCCTGGTACGCAAGCCACGGGTCGCCCGCGGCCTGCGCGCTGAAGCGCTGCGCGAGATTCACCTGATAGCAATCGCCGTTGCCTATATAGCGCGCGATGCGCGCGAATGCGGCGGCGTATGCATCGCGCGTCATATTCGATGAGATCGGCGAGGTGATTCCGAACGGCACGCGCAAGCGCTCAGCCGGGGGATCGCCAAAGATCTTCAGCAGCGCATCCCAGCGGATGTCGGTTTCCGGATCGCGCCCCTGCCCTGCCAGCCAGGTTCGCCGCTCGACATGATCGACCACAAGCGCCCAGTCGTAGATGCCGACAGCCATTTCAGGAATGCGCTCGGCATCGGACGCGCGCGCCGGAAGTTTTTCGATGCGTCGTGCGAGATCGTAGCCGAAGTAGCCGATCGCCCCGCCGGTGAACGGCAGGATGTCGGCACACGCCGCGTCCGCATTGACGTATCCGCGCACGAGCTTGAACGGGTCCTCGCGCGAGAGCTCGACACCGTCGGCGTGGATTTCGGTCAGTGCACCCCGCGTAACGAGTCGCACATGGGGCTGCGCCGTCAGGATGTCGTATCTGGACTGCCCCGCGTGATGAAGACCGCTGTCGAGGAACACCGCCCACGGCAGATCCACGATGCCTTCGAAAAGCACGCTGCTGTCCGGATGATAGGGAAGCTCGGTGAGAAGCGGCGGTCGCATGCGGCTCTTATCCGCTGTGCAGCGCAGTTGTGTCAAGATAGAACTCGCGCGTTTCTGCGCTGCGACCAGAGGGCGGAGGACGAATGACCCCGTTGACCGATCGGCTGGCGCTGCACACCTGGTCTCTCGACACGACACCCCTCGCCGGCGCACTGAGCGCTGCGCAGGCCGGCGGCTGGAATGCGATGGAGCTGCGCAGGATCGATTTCACGCGCTGTTTCGAAAACGGCATGACCAACGACCAGGTGATCGCGCTCGTGCGGGAAAGCGGAATGAAAGTCGCCGTGCTCGGCACCGAATACGGGCTCATCTTCTCGCAACGCGATGAAAGCCGGCGGCTTTTCGACGTGCTGGAAGAGACCTGCCGTAATGCGGTTGCGCTGGGTTGCGACATGATCATGATTGCGCCGGGACAGAACAGCGGCAGCATCCGGCAAGCCGCCGCGAACTTCCGCATGGCTGGCGAGGTGGTGGGTCGGCACGGCCTCAGGATCGCCCTCGAATTCAATTCGGTGCACGACGTCATCAACAGTCTGGAGGTCGGTCGTGAAATCGTGTCACTCGCGGATCACGCCAGCTGCGGCATCCTTCTCGACGCTTATCACATGGAACGAAGCGGCAGCGGCGGGCGCGGATTCGAGGACGTGTCGCGCAAAGAAATCTTTACCTTTCAGTTCAGCGATGTGCCGGACGAGCCGCTGCCTGCGGACAAGCGCCCGACCGATCGCCTGATTCCGGGCGAAGGTCGCGTACGCTGGAAAGAAGTCTTCGGCCTGCTGATCGAGAAAGGTTACGACGGCTGGATGAGCTATGAAGGACCCAACCCGAAGCTGTGGGCACGCCCGCCCGCCGAAGTTGCTTCAGAGGCGGCGCTCGCAACGCGCCGCCTGCTTGCCGCGGCTGAATAAGCGCGTCGCCCGGTCCATAACAGGCATCAAAACACCACCACGCTTCGAATCGACTTCCCTTCGTGCATGAGGTCGAAACCTTTGTTGATGTCGGCGAGCGGAAGCGTGTGCGTGATCAGATCGTCGATGTTGATCTTGCCATCCATATACCAGTCGACGATTTTTGGGACGTCTCGCCGGCCCTTTGCGCCGCCAAAAGCCGTGCCTTTCCATACGCGCCCCGTCACCAGCTGAAAAGGACGCGTGCTGATTTCCTTACCCGCGGCGGCGACACCGATGATGACTGACACGCCCCAGCCTTTGTGGCAGCACTCGAGCGCCTGTCGCATCACGTCGACATTGCCGATGCACTCGAAGCTGTAATCGGCGCCGCCCTTCGTCAGGTTGACGAGATAAGGCACCAGATCGCCTTCCACTTCCTTTGGGTTCACAAAGTGCGTCATCCCGAATTTCTCGGCCAGTGGTCGTCTTGCAGGATTGAGATCGACTCCGATGATCATGTTCGCACCGGCGAGTCTGGCGCCCTGTATGACGTTGAGGCCGATGCCGCCGAGTCCGAACACGACGACGTTAGCGCCGGCTTCCACTTGCGCGGTATTTATGACTGCGCCGATCCCCGTGGTGACTCCACAACCGATGTAGCAAACCTTGTCGAAAGGCGCGTCCTCGCGGATCCTGGCGAGCGCGATCTCCGGCACCACGGTGTAGTTTGCGAACGTCGAAGTGCCCATGTAGTGCAGCACTTTCTTTCCGTCGATCGAGAATCGGCTGGTGCCATCGGGCATGACACCCTGACCCTGCGTGATGCGGATGGCCTGGCACAGGTTCGTCTTGCCCGAAACGCAGTATTCGCACTCGCGGCACTCGGGCACGTACAGCGGGATCACGTGATCGCCCTTCGCAAGCGACTTCACGCCGGGACCGACTTCCACTACTACGCCGGCACCTTCATGTCCGAGAATCGACGGAAAGAGACCTTCGGGGTCGGCACCGGAAAGGGTGAATTCATCGGTGTGGCAGATGCCCGTCGCCTTGATCTCGACGAGTACCTCGCCAGCTCTCGGCCCTTCGAGATCGACGGTCTCGATGACGAGCTTCGCTCCCGCCTGGTAGGCGACCGCGGCTTTGACCTTCATGATTTCTCCTGCTGGAACTGCGGGGATTGACGCAGCTATTATAAGCTCGCACGTGTGAACGAATCTTCTGCAGCCAACGTCCCGTGCACATACCGCGGGCGCTTCGCGCCGTCGCCGACAGGCCCGCTGCACTTCGGATCACTAGTTGCGGCACTTGGCAGCTATCTCGATGCGCGGGCCCGCAAAGGCGAGTGGCTGGTGCGTATCGACGATCTCGATCCACCCCGCGTAGCGCCGGGCGCCGCTGACGATATTCTGAAAACGCTCGAGGCGTGCGCGATGCAATGGCACGGGGCTGTGGTGTATCAGAGCGCACGCGGAGCGGCGTATCGCGCGGCAATTGAAGATCTGCGGCGGATGGGAAAGCTGTACGCTTGCGCGTGCAGTCGCCGTGAGATTGCAGATTCGGGAATTGCGGGTATTGAAGGCTACGTCTATCCCGGCACGTGCCGCCGCCGCCTTTCCCAGACTCGCACCGTCCACGCCTGGCGCGTCCTGACGCATGCTGAACCCGTCGCTTTCGACGATGCTGTTCAGGGCCGCATCGAGCAGTCTCTGGAACGCGAGATTGGTGACTTCGTCCTGCAGCGCGCCGACGGCGTCTTCGCGTATCAGCTCGCCGCTGCGGTAGACGATGCAGAACAGGCGATCACGCACGTCGTGCGCGGCGCCGATCTGCTGAATTCGACGTCGAGGCAGATTTACGTGCAGCGGCTGCTCGGGCTGCGCACGTCCGAATACGCACATCTCCCGGTCGCTGTGAACGAGCGAGGCGAGAAGCTCTCGAAACAGACGTACGCGCGGCCGATAGACCGTGCCAAACCGTCATTCGCGATGTTTAACGCGCTGCGCTTTCTTGGGCAGAATCCTCCAGGCGAGCTCGTCGAGGTGACGCCGCATGAACTATTGCTGTGGGCGCAAGATCACTGGCAGCTCGCGCGCGTGCCGCGGGTCAGAAGCGCAGCTGTGCCAGTTTGACGAGCCGAGATGCTGCACCCCGTTGTTATGCGTAAACAGGTCGTTTCCCCGGCCTTGGCGGGCGGCAGAGCCGACCCGTCGCGCCTCCTGGTGCCGCACCCTGTCCGTCAAGCACGAAACCCGGTTCGCGGCGGCAGGTCAACACACGACCAACCGCACACGAACCGCGTGCTCGCCGAACTGCGGCACAAGTCGGCGCGCCGGCTCGGCTCTGCCGCTTGCCAAAGCGTGCCCCGGCGGAGCGACGCCAGGGAAAGGGAGGTTACGGAGGGAAACCTTGTTTCCCTCTGTTCGATCAACGGCCGAGGCGGCTGCCGAATGGCAGCCGCAGTCATTGGAGCGGGCGCTTCGTGTGCGGGTAGTCGTGTGTTGACTGCCCGCCGCGAAGCGGGTTTCCCGCTTCAATGACGCGCTCTGCGGCACCATGAGGCACGACGGATCACCTGCGCCGCGCCCGATGAACAGTAGTAGCAACCTGTTGCAGCATCACGCACTAGCGGCGGAGAACCAGCTCGCCGTGCCGGAAAGCGAGAAGCTCGCCGGGCGCAATCTTCGTCCACTTCTCGTTGTCGGTCAGCGGCGTCGTCGCGATCACCGCTATGCGATCCTGCGGCCCGGTGACCGCGTTGAAGTCCACGGTCACGTCCTCGTCGATGAGATGCGCCTGCGTAAAAGGCGCCTGGCGCACGATGTAGCAGAGATTGTCGCTACAGTGAGCGAGCAGGTACTCGCCGTTAGACAGCAGGAAATTGACATGCCCGTGCCCCGCAATCTCCCGGGTGAGCTCGCACACAGCGTCGAAACAGTCTTCGAGCGATGGTTGCGCGTGCGGGAACCGACGGCGCAGCGCTTCGATGAGGTAACAGAATGCGCGCTCGCTGTCGGTTGTCCCGACAGGGCGGTAGACGCCGTCGAGCTTCGGTGCAAAATCCTTGAGCGTGCCGTTGTGTGCAAAGATCCAGTAGCGGCCCCACAGCTCGCGGATGAACGGGTGTGTGTTCTCGAGTGCCACGTCGCCCTGCGTGGCTTTCCGGATGTGCGCGATGACATTCATCGACTGGATCGGATAATTGCGCACGAGCTCGGCAATCGGCGATTCGACGGCGGGCTTCGAATCGAGGAAGACGCGGCAACCCGGGCCTTCGAAAAATGCGATGCCCCAGCCGTCCGCGTGATTGTCGGTGGAGCCGCCACGGCGCTGGAACCCTGCGAACGAAAAGCAGATGTCGGTGGGAACGTTACAGTTCATTCCAAGAAGCTGGCACATTTGATTTCGCCCTACAGCCGCGCAGCGCGGGAACTGCGTGCGTCTTTGCGAAGTTGAGCCGCGGCGATGACGCGCGAAATCTCGGGTGCCAGCTTGCGCGCGGCCTCCTCGCCTGCATTCATGTTCTGCAGC
The DNA here is from genome assembly GCA_046595235.1 of Burkholderiales bacterium. Taxonomy (GTDB): domain Bacteria; phylum Pseudomonadota; class Gammaproteobacteria; order Burkholderiales; family SG8-41; genus JAQGMV01. The sequence continues at coordinate 7,839 of JBKJPI010000462.1, forward strand.
TTTGCAGTGAAATCGAGGAGACGCGTAGGCACGGTCAATGGCCGGACCACGATGTCAGCTGCGCGCAGGTCATCGATTGCAAGCGCCCGAGATCGGCTATAGCGCGTGAGATCCACCGCAATGACGATGTCGGCGCCCATCGATTTGGCCACCCGTACGGGCACAGGGTTGGTCAGCCCACCGTCCAGGTACGGAATCCCGTCGATCACCGGCGAGATGAAAAGATCGGGCACGCTGCTCGACGCGCGAACAGCGAGCCCCGTATTACCGCGGTTGAAAACGACCATCTTTCCGCTTTTTGCGTCAGTCGCGACAACAGCGAAAGGCTTCGCAAGGCGCTCCATCGGCACGTTGCCGACGGCTTCATTGATATAGTCCTGCAGGGCTTCTCCGCGCACCCAGCCGCTTCCAAAGAGCGAAAAATCGATGAGCGCACCCTGATCGAGCTCGACCGCCATGCGCTCGAGCTCCACACCACTCAAACCGCTGGCGTAAAGCGCAGCGACGATGGCGCCGGAGCTGCTGCCTGTCACGATGTCAGGCTTTATGCCGGCTGCTTCGAGCGCTTTGATCACACCGACATGCGCAAACCCGCGCGCGCCTCCGCTGCCGAGCGCGAGTGCGATCAGCGGCCGCTCGGCTTTCACGGGAACGATCGAGCGTGCGCTTGGCGGCTCCATCAGTGGAGCGCTCAGCGGTGAACACGCGCTCATCACGCCGGCTGCCAGTGCTACGAAAATCTTGCGCAAGGTCATTGGATTCCAGAAAAGCATCTTCAATGCATTTTATGGGCGCCCGACGCATTGGACGTCTGGCCATACCCGCGCGCACGTTCGTAACTCACAACCTGTTCCGGCGTCAGCAGCGCCTTCATGCGCCGATGCGTCTCGAGGTGTGAAAGTCTGTACTCGCCCTGCACAAGAGCAACGGCTTTGACGCGCGCAGCGAGCTCGGCCTCGCGCACGTCGCCGGACCGGAACAATTCGTCGAGCGCCCGCTCCGACTCGACGAGTTTGCGCCCGAGCGTGCGCGCCTCCGCCTTGTGCGATTGCATCAGGGCTTCGGTTCGGCTGCGCTGTTCGGGCGTAAGCTTGAGCGCCTCCGCAAGCTCCAGCGCATGCATGGGGCCCGGATATTGATTGAGCTCGGCAGCTTTCGCGTATCCCATGCCTGCACCCGACAGGTATTGCTGGACTTCGTCATCGCCGAGCGCCTTGATCGAGCGTGCCTGCTGGCCGGCATAAGAAGCCGCGTGCTGCGAATGCGCCGGTGCACAGAGCAGGAACGCCGCGCATACGGTCAGCCCTTTTACGAAGAAAAATCTGCCTGACATGACCCGCTCCCGGATAAGGATGAACGTGGCGACGATAATACAAGAATGGATTATTCGGTTGCCGCGCTAGTACTGATAGCCCTCGCCTTTCTGCTTGCGGGCGTGGTCAAAGGCGTGCTCGGGATGGGGCTTCCCACCGTCGCAATGGGCCTGCTCGGCCTCGTCATGGCACCCGCACAGGCTGCGGCGCTCCTCGTCATACCTTCGCTCGCGACGAATGTGTGGCAGCTCGCGGCGGGCCCGGGCATGCGCGCCACCCTGAGGCGCTTCGCGTCGATGATGTTAACGATCACGGTGGGCACCTTTCTTGGCATCGCGATGCTTGCAAACGCGACGAACGCAGCGACGGCAGCACTCGGTGCGGTCCTCGCGTTGTACGGCGTCTCGGGTCTCGTCTCGCTTCGCTTCCATGTCCCGCGGCGGCACGAGCCGTGGCTCTCGCCTGTGATCGGATTTATCACCGGCATCCTCACAGGCGCTACGGGTGTTTTCGTAATCCCCGCAGTTCCGTACTTTGTGTCGCTCGATCTCGACAAGGAAGAGCTTCTGCAGACACTCGGACTTGCATTCACGGTATCGACGCTGAGCCTTGCGGCCGGTCTTTTCCATACCGGCCATTTCCACGCAGCTGCAGGCACCGCTTCGGTGCTGGCGCTTGCGCCGGCAGCCGCCGGGATGTATCTCGGCCGGTTCATCCGCTCACGACTCAGCCCCGAAACCTTCCGGCGATGCTTTTTCGCTGCACTGATACCATTGGGTGGATACATGGTGTTACGCGCTGTGGCGTGATGCCTGACGCACGTCGAGCTGACGGCAGGAACGTGTGTAAACCCGTGCGTCAGCCCTGCTTGCTGCGCAACCCCAGCATGAAGTACGCCGCCGCAGTGCACGCAGTGACGGCGAGCGCAAGACTGCAGCCGATTCCAAAACCGATCGCAGGGATGATAAAAAGCGGTGCGTGCGCGGCGAGCGCTTCGGCCGACGCGATTCCAAGATACGAGCACAGCGAGATCAGCATCCAGCGGCGCAGGTAGGTGAGCAGCATTGGACGTCGTTCGCGGTTGTACGACAACGCCCGTTCCCTTCGCCACGCCGGCCCTGTGGACGCATCCATGAATAGCGCGAAAGGGTCGAGGTAAAGTAGCAACAGCCGCGAGAGCGGAAGCGCCGCGCGCCCTTCACGGGTAAGGAGCCGCTCGTAGTCCGGATTGTCGAGCTTCGGTGTCACCGGAAAGTTCCGACGATTGATTCTGTCATTCAGGCAGCGGCGCGGGCGGAAAGTTGCGACACAGTGTTTTCAACTGGAGCGTATGTCATGTCCCTGAGCAAGTGTCTCCCCGTTCTGCTCCTGATGCTGTGGCCTTCTGCCGCATTCGCACAGCAGCCTTATCCGACCAAGGCGATCCGGTTCGTCGTGCCTTTTGCGCCCGGCGGTGGCACCGATCTCATCGCCCGAGTGGTGGCGCAGTATCTCCAGGAGGCGCTCGGGCAACCGGTGGTCGTAGATAACAGGGGCGGCGCCGGCAGCACGTTGGGGAGCGACATCGTCGCAAAAGCACCGCCCGACGGTTATACGCTGCTCCTCGCCAATATCAGCCTCGCGTTCAACGCAGAGCTCTACCCGAAGCTGCCTTACAACGCCGTTCGCGACCTGGCGGCCGTGTCGATGGTGGCCGTTCAGCCGAACATTCTTGTGATTCACCCGTCGCTCCCTGCGCGAAATTTCCGCGAATTCATCGAGGCTGCGCGTGCGCGGCCGGGTAAATACTCGTACGGTTCGGCCGGGCTCGGCTCAGGCACTCACCTCGCCGCGGAGCTTCTGAAGATGCTCGTAAAGTTCGACGTGCTGCACGTTCCGTATAAAGGCACCGGCCCCGCGCTCAACGATCTCATGGGCGGACAGGTTCAGATGATGGTGTCGACGTTCGCGTCCGCCCTGCCTCACGTCAAAAGTGGACGGCTGCGTGCGCTGGGCGTCACGACGATCAAGCGATCATCCGCTGCGCCGGATGTACCGACACTGATCGAAGCGGGCGTTCCGGGTTTCGATTACAGCACGTGGTATGCGATTTTCGTCCCGGCAGGAACACGGGCCGCAGTTGTCGAGACGCTCAATCGCACGACGCGGCAGGTGCTCGGCCGCGAAGACGTGAGGACGCGGCTCGAGGCGCAGGGTGTGGACGCCTCGACGAGCACGCCCGCCGAGCTCGCGGCTTACCTCAAGTCTGAAACGGTGAAGTGGGGCAAGGTCGTTCGCGCAACGGGCGCGCGCGGCGAATAGCGGGAAGTGGCGGCTTAAGGGGCGCTCAGCGCGTCCATGAGCGCGGGCACTTCACCGGGGAGCTCGCGCGCGAGGTAACCGATTACGCCGAGCTTCCCGGCAAGCCGCTCGCCCGCGCGTGCATGTAATGCAACGCCCCAGGCGCTGGCGGTCTCGAGCGTCGTGCCCCGGGCAATCAGACCACCGATGATGCCTGCGAGAACGTCCCCTGAGCCGGACGTGGCCAGCCAGAAGTTGCCGCCTTCGTGGCGCCAAATGCGCGCATCAGGGGTCGCGATGTACGTGATGGGACCTTTGAGCGCCACGACTGCGTTCCACGTGCGCGCCGCCTCGCGCGCGACATCTGCGGGATTCGCCTCGATCGAATCCTTGCACGAGCCGGTCAGTGCGGCCATTTCCCCGGTGTGCGGCGTCATCAGCACCGGACTTGAAAACCGCATCGGCCCCCTTGAGCCTGCGCACACGACACTCATCGCGGCCGCATCGAGGACGATGGGCGCATCTTTGAAGGTTTTGAGCAGGACAGATGCGAGCTCGCAGGTCGCCGGGCCATCGGGAAGACCGGGCCCTATCAGCACCGCGCCGATACGGCCTGCCAGGCTCTCCATCGCAACTGCAGCCTGCGAAGCGATGCCGCCCTCGGGCGTTTCTTCAAGCGATATCACGCGCGCTTCGGGCACGGCAAAAGCGACCGCATGCGCAATGCTCGCCGGCGCGCCAATCGTCACTTTCCCGGCACCGGCTCTCAGCGCCGCCGTAGCGGATAGCACGACGGCACCGGGTACCTCGCGCGAGCCGGCGACGATAAGGACGCGCCCGCGATCTTCCTTGTCCCCGCCATCCTGGATCGGAAGGGGTGACGCACGCAGCATCTGGTCATCTACTTCAATCACGGCATCTTCAGGACTTCGGTGCGGCAGGAACGTCGGGGGCTGCCGTCACCGGAGCACCGGCCTCGATGAGGGGCGCCACGAAGCTCACAAGCCTGGGCACGAGCTTGCCGTTCTTGCCTTTCGAAGAATCGAATTCATAAGAAGTAACCGAGCAGTTCGGAATATCTCCGATACGGTCCATCTCCAGGATCTGCTCCTCGCTGAGCCGCTCGAACAGGTACCGGAAGCAGCTGACGATGACCTGATGGCCAACGATCAGTACGCGCTCACGGCGATACTCCCTCGTGATCGTGTCGATGACGTTACGAAGACGAAGGATGACGTCGCACCAGCTTTCCCCGCCCGGTGGACGGAAATAGAACTTGCCGACATGCGAGCGCTGCTCGCCGAGCTCAGGATATTTTTGAAGAATGCCGTGCTTCGTGAGCCGGTCGAGGATACCGAACTCTTTTTCGCGGAGGCGCTCGTCCATATTGAACGTGAGGCTGTCGCGTGCAAGGCCGGCGGATTCGAGCGCAATCAGCGCTGTTTCGCGCGCGCGGACGTACGGCGAGCACAGCACCACCGTCGGTCTTTGATTCACGGTCATTTCGCCGAACCAGCGGCCGAGTACGGCGGCCTGCTGCCGGCCGAGATCAGAGAGCGGCGTATCCACGTCGCGGGTGAGAATGTCGATCAGAGGCAACCCGGCGGCCTCAGCCGCATCGCGCGCAACATTACCCGCGCTCTGGCCATGGCGAACGATCCAGATCGTGTCAGGCCACTTCTGATCGTCAATGCGGCGTTCGACCGCTGGCGGCGCCTCGCTCATCATGAGCCATGCGCAATGATCATGCCTGTGACGCTCCGCGGGGCGCGCGGGGCGGGGAGTAAGTTATCATCAGCGTATCCAACAGGCATCCGGTTCGAGGGTGCCCAGCCCTTCACTTTTGCCGGAGCCTACCTCCATGTCCAAAACCTACAACATCCTCATCATGGGCGCATCGTATGGCTCACTCCTCGGCGCAAAGCTCGTTGCCGCAGGCCACAATGTAAAACTTGTCTGCCTGCCCGCCGAAGCGCAACTCATCAACGAAGAAGGCGCGCGCATCCGCATGCCGGTAAAAGGCCGCGAAGGTCTGGTCGACATCGAAACCCGCAAGCTGCCTGGAAAAATGTCGGCTGCAGGGCCGGCTGACGTCAAGCCTTCTGACTTCGACCTCGTTGCGCTCGCGATGCAGGAACCGCAGTATCGATCTGCGGGCGTCCGCGAGCTCCTCGATGCCGTTGCGACGTCCAGAGTGCCGTGTATGTCCATCATGAACATGCCGCCGCTGCCTTATCTTGCACGCATTCCCGGCCTCGATCTGCAGGCGTGCCGTGCGGCTTACACGGACCCCACCGTCTGGGACAACTTCGATCCGAAATACATGACGCTGTGCAGTCCCGATCCGCAGGCGTTCCGTCCGCCCGAAGAGAAGGTGAACGTGCTGCAGGTGAGACTGCCCACCAACTTCAAGTCGGCGCGCTTCGATTCGGATGCGCACACTGCAATCCTCCGCGACCTCGAACAGGGCGTCGATGCGGCGCGCTTCGATACACCGGAGGGCAGCAAAATCGAGCTCCCGGTGAAGCTCAAAGTGCACGAGTCGGTATTCGTGCCGCTCGCCAAGTGGTCGATGCTGCTGGCCGGCAACTACCGATGCGTGCAGAAAGACACTGTGCGCTCGATCAAGGAGGCGGTGCACAGCGACCTTGACGCGACGCGCTCGGTTTATGACTGGGTCGTCGAGCTTTGCAAGAAGCTCGGCGCGAGCGAAAAGGATCTCGTGCCTTTCGAGAAATACGCGAAGGCGGCGGAGTCGCTCGGCAGCCCGTCTTCTGCGGCGCGAGCGCTTGCGGCGGGCGCGCCCAACATCGAGCGCGTCGATCGGCTGGTTCAGACGATCGGCCGGCAGCAGAACATGCACAACGACGAAGTCGATCGCACCGTTGCACTCGTCGACGGCTGGGTCACAGCGAACAGAGCCGCCCAGTAATCGGGCGCATCCGCCGCGGTTTCCCGCTCTGGAGAACCGTTCCGGAGCACCGCGGGCGCGCACACGTCACGTCCGTTTCGCTCCGGCCGAATGCTGTATGCTTATACAGCTATGTCGCAGGGTTGGAGAAACGGCTACTGGGAAACCTTCGCGTGCCCTTTGTGCGCATCGAAGAAATACGTCGAAGTGCGCGTGCAGCGCCCGAGCGGGCACTGGTACACCACGCCTTTCTACGAATGCTTTTCATGCTCCGTCATGTTCCGCGACCCGGTGCTCTTCACCAAGTGCAAGGCGGACACGGCGAATGACGAGCTGCGGCCCGATGCGGTGTACGCAGTGGGGCCCCTGCCGAAAGACCGCGAAGATCCGCGCTGATTTCGGACGTTCATGATCCCGTGGTTAGGCGAAGGTGACGCATTCCCGCCCGTCGAGCGGGCGCTCGTCGAGCCTAACGGGCTTCTCGCGGCAGGTGGCGATCTCAGCATCGGGCGGCTCATCGCTGCGTACCGTCACGGCATTTTCCCCTGGTATAGCGACGGGCAACCGGTGCTATGGTGGAGTCCAGATCCGCGCATGGTGCTCGTCCCGAAAGAAATTGCGATATCGCGCTCGCTGCGAAAGAAGCTGCGCAGGCACGACTACGAGGTCCGCACCGATACATGTTTCCGCGAAGTCATGCGCGCGTGCGCTGAACCGAGGGATGGCGAAGCAGGAACGTGGATAACGGAAGACATGACGCGTGCGTACGGCGCATTTCACGACGCTGGATATGCGCACTCGGTCGAGACCTGGATCGATGGCGAGCTCGCCGGCGGACTTTACGGAATTGCGATAGGCCGTGTGTTTTTCGGTGAGTCGATGTTTTCCCGCCTGACCGATTCTTCGAAGATTGCGCTTGCTCATGTCGCGCGGCAGCTCGAGCGCTGGGGGTTCGGCCTCATCGACTGCCAGATGGCTACCCCCCACCTGCACTCGATGGGCGCGCGAGAACTGGCACGTGACGAGTTTCTGCGAGCGGTTTCAGACTTGGTAAACTATCCTGCGCGAACAGGAGCGTGGCGGTTCGACGATGACCTATTTAACTGATTTCCCGCTATCAGTACTGCAGTTCTACGCGACTGCACCTTACCCGTGCAGCTACCTGCCGGAGCGGATGGCACGCTCGCAGGTTGCGACACCCAGCCACCTCATCGACGGCTCGGTGTACAGCGAGCTCGTGCGCGCCGGCTTCCGCCGCAGCGGCGCATTCACCTACCGGCCCTATTGCGACCACTGCCGCGCGTGCGTGCCGGTGCGTATCGTCACCGAAGAGTTCTGCCCGAACCGCGCTCAGCGCCGCACCACAAGGCGGCATGGCGTGCTCACCGCACAGATGCTCGACCTCAAATACAGCGCCGAGCACTATGCGCTGTACCTGCGGTATCAATCGCGCCGGCACAGCGGCGGCGGGATGGATCAGGACAGCCGCGAGCAGTACCGTCACTTCCTGCTTCAGAGCAACGTCGACTCGCGGCTTATCGAGTTTCGCGAAAACGGCGTTCTGCGCATGATTAGCATCGTCGACGAGCTTCAGGACGGGCTTTCGTCGGTGTATACATTTTTCGAACCGGACATTCCCGGCGCCAGCTTCGGCACCTACAACATCCTGTGGCAGATCGAGCTCTGCAGAAAGCTCGACCTTCCGTATCTCTATCTCGGTTACTGGATCGGCCAGAGCCGCAAGATGGCCTACAAGACCCAGTTCCAGCCGATGCAGGGACTCGTTGACGGCAGATGGGGGGCGCTCGAGAGCGACGAGGGCGCGTGCATGACGGAAGGCGGCCCGACGGCGCCCTGACAGATCCCCTCAGCCCCTAAAATAGGGGGATGTCGTACGCCTTTTTCCGCCCCGTCCTTTTCGCGCTCGAGGCCGAGCTTGCGCATCACCTGACCCTGGGTGCTCTCAAGGCCTCTCAACGCCTGGGGCTCGCCCGCGCGCCTCACGCTCGGCCGGTTCCTTGCACGCGAAATGTCATGGGCCTCGCGTTCCCGAATCCTGTCGGACTCGCTGCAGGGCTCGACAAAAACGGCGCATACATCGATGCCCTGGCAACGCTCGGCTTCGGGTTTATCGAGATCGGCACCGTAACGCCTCGGCCGCAGCCAGGTAATCCACGTCCGCGACTCTTTCGTCTCCCCGAAGCCGGCGCGATCATCAATCGCCTGGGTTTCAACAATGACGGCGTGGACACGCTCGTCGCAAACGTTCACCGGGCACAGTGGCGCGGCATTCTCGGGATCAACATCGGCAAGAATTTCGATACGCCCCTTGAGCACGCCGCGGGGGATTACGTCTCGTGTCTGCGCAAGGTATACGGGCTCGCATCGTACGTGACCGTGAATATCTCCTCTCCGAATACCAAAGGTCTTCGCGATCTGCAAGGCGCTGATCAACTCGAGACACTGCTCGCAGCGATCGCCGAAGAGCGGGTTGGGCTTGCAGGTTCATACCGGCGCCGAGTGCCGCTTGCGCTCAAGATCGCGCCCGATCTCGAACCGGGTCAGATCGAGGCGATTGCCGGTCTGGTACGCACCTATGAATTCGATGCGGTGATCGCAACGAACACGACGATCGATCGGGCACGTGTTGCCGCGTCGCCGGGGGCGTCCGAGGCAGGCGGCCTGAGCGGGGCCCCGCTGACCGACCGCGCTACCGAGGTGATCAGCCAGATCGTCGTGGCACTCGCCGGCAAGGTTCCGGTGATCGGCGTGGGCGGCATCATGACCGCCGCCAATGCGCAGTCCAAAGTTGCGGCCGGTGCAAGCCTCGTGCAGCTTTACACGGGGCTGATTTATAGCGGCCCGAGGCTCGTAGCGCAGTGCGTCGACGCCTTGTGCGGTGACGTGCGATGAGCTCGCCGCCGCCGGGTCTGCCGCCACTCGTCGATGCCGTCGCGGTCGTCGACGAAGCCCGGTGCATCGGCTGCACGCTTTGCATTCAGGCGTGTCCGGTTGACGCGATCGTGGGCGCCGCCCGGCTCATGCACACGGTTGTCGCAGCATCGTGCACCGGGTGTGAGCTCTGCGTGCCGCCATGCCCTGTGGACTGCATCGACGTGAGACGCATTCCACCACGCGACGCCCACGCGCTCGCCGCTGCGACCGCGCGTGCAGTAAGCCACTACGAAGCACGAAACCGGCGTCTGCTACGGATGCGGCAAGAACCCACCGCAACGGCTGCAGCACAACGGGACGTGGATATGACGCGGAAGAAGCACGCGACGATTGCGCGAGCGCTCGAGCGTGCGAGACAGCGGCTCGCAGAGAGACGCTCGTAACGGCAGGCGCCGCCTCAGACGAAAATCAGATAGGCGACGCCGAGCACGATGCCGTACTGCAGCGTGCGATAGAGCGGTCGGTTTCGTCGTTTGAGGCTACGTGCCGCGGCGCTCACCTTCGTCGCAATCGGGTGATAGACGCTACCGTAAAACCGGTTCAACGCCCCCACCGGCTCATTTTCGAGATTCTGTGTGGCACTCGCCGTCACAATTTTTCTGCTGACCCACGAGTTGATCGCTCGCATGAAGCCGAGCGTGAGTGGCCGCTCGATGTCACACAGAAGAATGATCCGGGTCTCGTCCGTATTGTTTTCGACGTAATGGATATATGTTTCGTCGAACAAAATCGCCTCGCCGTCTTTCCAGAAATAACGCTCGCCGTCGACGCACATAAAACACGTGTCAGCATTCGGCGTCACCAAGCCCAGGTGATACCGTATCGAACCGGCAAAAGGGTCACGATGGGGGTTTAAGTGGCTTCTTGGATCAAGAAGCGCGAACATAGCGCCTCTTACGCCCGGAATCTGGCGAAGCAATTCCACCGTTTTTGGGCACAACGCCTCAGCGGACGCGAGCGGTTTGTCATACCACTTGACGTAGAAGCGCTTCCAGCCGCGCCTGAAGAAGGAATTGAACCCGATATCGTTGTTATTGAGGGCCGTGCGAATGTAGCCTTCGTCCTGCAACTTGAGTGCTTCTTCACGCATTACCTGCCAATTAGCCGACAACGCAGCAAGCTCCGGGAATTCACGTTCATGCAGGAGCGGCCGCGCGGGCACCGCCGAAAAGAGATACATGAGCGCGTTGTACGGCGCGAGCAGCGACGAATGATTGAATAGCTGCCGACCGAAGCTGAATCGAACCTTGCCGCGCCGGTGCACGTACACCACCGAGAGCAGAAACGCTCCGAGTATCAGGTACTTGAGTTCTATGGCGACCATTAGCTGGGTGCGTTAGCAGGCACTTACCGACGCATGAGCCCACGAAGGAAAGTGCCGGGATCGTTGCCGCTACCACTTCCACTCCCTCCGGCGGGACTCCCTGGGACCCCGCCGGGCGTCGCCGGTGCCAGTCCCTGCTGCTCCGGCGCTTCCTGCTGCAGTGCGCGAGCCCCCGCAGGAGTGCGCGTCGGGGCGGCACCTGAAGCCGGCGCGTTCGCCGACACTCCGCGCAACGCAGGCTCCACGCCGGTGGGGAGGTTCGCCAGGCGCGGTGTCATCGCTTCACCGAGTTGCGTCAACCGCTCGCCAGGATGAGGGTGCGTTGAAAATAGAAGTCCCAGCGAGGGATCGCCCGCACGCGCCTGCAGCTTGTGCAGAACCTCCACCAGACCGTAGGGCGTGTAGCCGGCGCGGGCAGCGAGCACGACGCCAAGCTGGTCCGCTTCGTATTCCGCGCTCTTGTCGAGCCCTTTCGTAAGAATGTCTGAAACAGCACCGGCTGCAGCCTGACCGAGGACGTTCCCGGCGCCGCTGCGGGAGCCCAAGGCGGCCTGGCCTGCACTCGTGAAACCCTGTAGGAGCCCCTGTTTTTGCATGACGGTGATGTGGTGGCGCTTGAGCACATGCGCAATCTCGTGTCCGAGTACGCCGGCGAGCTGCGATTCATTTTCCAGAAGCTCGTACAGCCCCCGGGTGATGAGCACGTAACCGCCGGGCGCGGCGAAGGCGTTGACCCCCGCCGTCTCGATGACGCCAAAGCGCCACGGCAGGTCCGCACGCTCGCTTTGCGATGCGATCCAGCGGCCGACCTTGTTGACGTAGCCTTGGAGGGCGGGGTCGTTAACGAGCGGGGCCGCACCGAGAACCGTTCCCGCGATGTCACGGCCGATAGCGATCTCCTGCTTCTCGTCCACTTGCGTGCCCGCTGCGCTGAACCCTTTGACGGCATCGAATGCGCGACCGAAGTCGAACTGCGCTGCATGCGCTGCAACCCCGAAGGTAATGCCGAGCGCTGCGCCAATCGCGTAATGAAGTGGATGTTTTTTCATGGCACCCTCCAGGGCACTCAAGGTTTCAGGTAATCGACGCGCACCGCGTCGAGGCCTGAAGCGCGCGCCGCACTCTCCGCCTCCTGCCGGGTCGTCGCGTATTTCTCGAGAAGACTCATCTGCTGCGAATCGAAACTCGCCCCTTTCAGATCCTCGGCCTCGAGACCTCTGATGCCGATCGTCGCGATTGGCGCCCGCTTCTGCCCCGGTGAAACGAGTCGGCCGAGCGCAGTCGCCGGACCGCCGCCCCTCGGTGAACTCGCCTCGCTCGCGAAGCGAAGGTTGAACGACATCACCCAACCTGTGCCGGCCGCAGTCCTGAGTTGCACCCATACGCCCTGTTTACCGATCATCTCGCCGGCTGAACCAGCCTTGATCTGCGAGATCACACGCGCGTCCCTGCTGGGCGCCTCGTGCATTGCGCTGTCCGTACTCACGGATACGTGCTGCGCAGCAGCTGAACCGTAAGCTAATAAAGACGCGCAGAGCCAGGCGCAGACAGGAAGTTTTACATTCATAATGCTGCCGCAGGGGAGGACCGGTTCATTATAGAGGCCGACGCGAGAGCGCGCCTCGGGATCCGCGCTCGGCTCACCACGGCGCACATGTAAACTTTGCGCCTCCCCACCCGAAACGGGTGTGTGCTGAAAGCTGTTTTCGGGCACGGAAGTCGGCAGTTACTATCGTAAACTCTAACAAATAAAACAGGGCATACCCTGAAACGGAGTGCAAGCGTGCACAGGCTTGGGCGGGGGTTGAGACGGGTAGCCATGAACGCGCTGGTCCTGTCCACGTTGGCAGTGTCACACGCCGGTTATGCACAACAGCCGACGCTGGATCAGAGGCCCGCGGTGCCGGCCTTTCCCGCTTCAGACATTCAGGTCTACCCCGGGGCGCCCACGCTCGGTGTTCCGGTATACCAACAACCAGCGACGCCGGTGGCCCCCGGCGCTCCCGCAGCACAGGTTGCGCCCCCTAATTCGGGTGTACCTGGACCTGCAGGCGGTCAGTTGACTCCAGGCGCTCCCGGTGCGCCTGTTCCCACGCCCCAACACACCGTGACGGCTCCCGCAAAGCCTGCCGTGGCTGAGATGTCTTTCGTGGTCGGTGCAAACGTTAATCCGGACCGCACCGGAAGGCCGTCCCCCGTGATCGTACGGACCTATGAGCTCAAGTCGGCAACCCGCTTCAATTCTGCGGATTTTTTTGCGATCTACCAGCGCGATAAGGAAATCCTCGGCCCCGACCTTATCGCGAGCGATGAATGGGCACTCGCGCCGGGCAACAATCGTCAGGCATTGAAGAATCTTCAACGTGACACCCGTTACGTCGGCGTAATCGCGGCATTTCGCGACATGGAGCGGGCGCAGTGGCGGGCCGCGACTTTCGTCTACCCGAATCAGACTACCCGGATGGAAATCCGGCTCGAACGGAACGAAGTTAAGATTAATCTGCAGTGATCGGCCTTCCAATGTCGAGACAGAAACATGCCATGGAACAATAAAGTTGTCTGGTCCGAGGGCCTTTTCCTTCAGCCCCACCACTTTCAACAGCACGATCGGTACTGGGAGCGGCATATCGAAGGGCGAACCAGGCCGCTCCTCGGACACGGCTGGGGCTTCGTTACGATGGAGCTCGATCGCGCCGCGCTGGCGCTCGGTAAAGTACAGATCACTGCAGCGCGAGGGGTGTTCGCCGACGGCACGCCTTTCGACTTCCCAGCAGAAGATTCGGCGCCCGTCGCCATGGACGTGCCGGTTGAGCTCAAGGACGAAATCGTGGTTCTCGCACTGCCGGTACGCCGCGCCGGCAGTGAAGAAAGCGAATTCGACGATAACGCCGAACACGGGCTGACGCGATTTTCGATCGGAGAAGTGGAAGTCAGGGATTCCAACGCCTCCGCCACCGAATCAGCCGTGGTTCAGATTGGCCGACTTCGCATGCGCCTCATGCGAAAGCGCGATGTGACGGACGCGTACACCACCTTGGGTGTCGTGCAGGTCGTGGAGAGACGCGCCGACAACCAGGTGTTGCTGAGCAAGTCGTATATACCGCCGATGCTGCACTCAGCAAGCGATGCCGTGTTGCGCAGCTATCTGCGCGAGCTGCATGGATTGCTGCACCAGCGGGGGGAAGCCCTGGCGGGTCGCCTGTCACAACTGGGTCGCGGCGGCGTCTCTGAGATCGCAGATTTCCTGCTGCTACAGACTGTAAATCGCTACGAACCGCTGTTCGCGCATTTCGCGACACATCCGCTCTTACATCCTGAGCGCCTGTATTCGGTCTGCGTGCAACTCGCGGGCGAGCTCTCGACTTTCAGTGAAGCAAATACGCGCTCGGCGGTCTTTCCGGAATATCAGCACGACATGCTGGAGCAGACGTTCGTGCCGATCATCGCGCAGATTCGACGCTCTCTGAGCATGGTGCTCGAACAGAATGCGATTCCGATTGAGCTTCAGGACCGTCGTCACGGCGTCAAGGTCGCCATCATCGCCGATCTCGAGCTCGTCAAGACGGCCAGCTTCGTATTCGCGGTCGCCGCGCAACTACCTGCGGAAGTACTACGCACGCGCTTTCCAACGCAGGTGAAAATCGGGCCGGTCGAGCGTATCCGGGATCTGGTCAACCTTCAGCTCCCTGGCATCGCGATTCACCCACTGCCGGTCGCGCCACGTCAGATACCTTTTCACGCCGGCAGCAATTATTTCGAGCTCGATCGCAGCGGTGACCTGTGGAAGCAGCTCGAGCGCTCCGGTAACCTTGCTATGCATATCGGCGGCGAGTTCCCGGGTCTCGAGCTCGAGTTCTGGGCCATCAGGTCATAGCGATGAGCCAGAAAGATCCCTTCACGCAGTCGGACGATTCTGACCGCACGGTCATCATTCCGTCACCCCAGGGGCGCGCAGCGGCAGCTGCAGCCGCAGTCGCCGCACGGAGCAGCGCACCGCAGAGAGTAAACGAGGCCATTGCGCCCGCAAGTCTTTCCGGACTCAACCCGCTCGTTGCCGCCGCGAATGCACTCCTCGACCTTGTCCCCCAGTTGCGGGCGACTTTGCAGCATGCCGATCCAACGTCGCTACGCGACGCGCTCGCGCGCGACATCAAAGCTTTCGAAGTGAGGGCGCGCGCGTCGGGCATCTCTTCCGAGAGCATCGTCGGCGCTCGTTACGCGTTGTGCACCTTGCTGGACGAAGTCGCAGCATCGACCCCGTGGGGCTCAGGCCTGTGGGCGCAACAGAGCCTGCTCGTGATGTTCCACAACGAGACGTGGGGCGGAGAAAAATTCTTCGTGTTGCTCTCGCGGCTCGCGCAGAATCCCGGCCCGAACCGCGATCTGCTCGAGCTGCTCTACGTTTGTCTTGCACTTGGCTTTGAAGGCCGCTATCGCGTTATCGACAACGGGCGCGGGCAACTCGATGCGCTCCGTGAGCGGCTGGCGCAGATCCTGCGCACGCAGCGCGGAGAGTACGAGCGCGAGCTCTCCCCGGTGTGGCAGCCCGCAGCCGTCAAGCGTCATCGCTTGTTCACCATCATGCCGCTATGGGTGGGCTTCGCTGGCTGCGCCCTCGCGCTCCTCGGCATCTACTTCGCATTGTCGTACAAGCTGAATATCGCATCCGATCCCCTCTTTGCAAAGATTCAGGCGATCAGGGTCGGGACGGAAGCGGCGAAACCCAAAGTGCGTGCGCCTGCGCCGCAGCCACGCCTCGCCGGACTGCTGGCAGAGGAAGTCGCGCGCGGCCTCGTCACCATACGCGACGATATCGACCGCAGCGTTATCACGATCGTAGGTGACGGCCTCTTCGCGCCCGGTAGTGGCACGATATCCGACGCTTATCAACCACTAGTTACGAGAATAGCGGCTGAGCTCGACCGGGTGCCCGGCATCGTGCGAGTAACGGGACACACGGACAATAAGCCGATCCGCTCGATGCGCTTTCCGTCCAACTGGCATCTTTCACAGGAACGCGCGCGCTCCGTGGGGCAGACGCTCGCACAGAGGATGAGCGTGCCTGCCCGTGTAAGCGCCGAAGGCCGCGCGGATTCCGAGCCCGTTGCACCGAACGACTCGCCATCGAATCTCGCGCGTAACCGCCGCGTCGAAATCACACTGCTGGTAACCGCTTCAGGTGCGATGCACACGGCTGCGCAACCCGCTTCACCGCCAAAATGAAGAAAATATTCGGGCTCATTTTTAACCGCAGGACCATGGCCGTGCTCGGTCTGATCGCGCTCGCTTTGATCATATGGTTCCTCGGGCCCCTGATCGCATTCGCCAGCTACCGCCCACTCGAGTCACCACTTCCGCGCACGATTCTCATCGCGGCGATCGTGCTGTTCTACGTCGGACGCTGGGCGTGGAGATATTTCAAGGCGCGGCAGAAAGACGCGCAACTCGCGCAAAGCCTCGCCGCCACCGCCGAGCCTGCCGGTTCTACCGCCGGGGCATCCGTTGCAGGCATGCAGGAAGTTGCACTGCTTGGAAAGCGGTTCGAAGAAGCGATCGCCCTCTTAAAGCAGAGTAAGCGAAAGAAATCGGGCAAATTCGCCACAATGTTCGGCGGCCAGTTCTTGTACGAGCTGCCGTGGTACATGTTCATAGGCGCGCCCGGCTCCGGAAAAACGACGGCGCTCATCAATTCAGGGTTGCATTTTCCACTTGCCGAGCGCTTCGGCAACGAGGCAATAGCGGGCGTCGGGGGCACGCGCAACTGCGACTGGTGGTTCACCGACGAGGCCGTGCTGCTCGACACAGCGGGGCGCTACACGACTCAGGAGAGCGACCAGGCCGCGGATAGCTCGGCGTGGTCGGGTTTCCTGAAGCTCCTGTCCAAATACCGCCCGCGGCGTCCGATCAACGGTGCGTTCGTCACGGTGAGCGTTGCCGACCTGCTGCAGCAAGGGCCGGCAGGCCTCGAGACTCACGCCAAAGCGCTGCGTGCGCGCATTCAGGAGCTGCACGAGCAGCTCAACGTGCGTTTTCCGATTTACGTGTTCGTGAGCAAGACTGATCTTCTGCCCGGATTCATGGAATTTTTCGGGGAGTACAGCCGCGAGGAGCGCGAACAGGTCTGGGGCACTACTTTTGCGCTGCTGGAAAAAGACGGTAATGTGCTCGCCGGCTTCGACGAGCGCTTTGCCGAACTTGAGAAGCGTCTCAATGACCGCCTGACCGATCGAATGCAGCACGAGCATGACGCCCAGGCGCGTGCGCTTCTCTATACATTCCCCCAGCATTTCGCCGC
>JBKJPI010000481.1:0-5879 GCA_046595235.1 Burkholderiales bacterium
CAGGAACACATCTTCGCCCGCGTAGAGCCCTGCCGCGACGAGATAGATATCCGCGACACCGGGTCGCTCAGGCTGCACCGCTTCGAGCTCGCGCCCCAGTGCGTGGTGTTGAGCGTAGAACGAGCTTTCAGCCGCGAGTGAATGGAAACTTGCGGTCGCGTAGCCGCTGCTCTCGTCGTACCTGGGCATCCAGAGGAGCCCTGCGGGTAACCACAACGACGGGAGTACCAGAAGAACTACACCGGCAACGCCAAGTGCTGTCCTGGCCCACAGCGCCCCGGCGCTCAACTGAACCGCAGCGGCGATCACGACGACGCCGGACCATGCCATCGCGAAGTAATCGAAGAACGACCAATAGGTTTCGGCGAAAGGCAGCCACTGTCGTTGGGCCAGGAGGTAAAGGGCAGCCGTCGCCAGCGTGAAAAGCAGTCCGGCCGCGGCGAGCGCGACCGGGTAGCGCAGCATCTCCGCATCGGGATCGACCCGTTTCGCGGCGATGCCGAGTGCGAGGGCGAGCGGCACGAAAACCAGGGCGCGCGGAAGCTCGATCGGGTTCAAGTCTCCCTTTAGGCCTACCGCCGCGAATGCGAAGAGAAAGAGCAGCACGAGGTCGAGGACCACGAGCAACGCAAAGAGCTCTGGTGAAGGCAGAAAATCCGACGGTGAGACCCGCCGCAGCGTAAAGAGCCGCCACCCGCCGCGCATCGACCGCCATAGCGCGGAAAGAAGCGTCGGCGCAGTGAGCATCAGGACTGGAGCCGCACGAGATCGGCTCGCGCGTCGATATCGAGGAGAACGCCGGGATCGTCGACTTCGATCGAAACAATTTCATCGCGATGCCGTTCCAGCACTGCGCGCGCGCCGCTGTCTCCGGAAAGCGCGAGCAGCTCATGATGAAGCACGCCGGCAAAGCCGACAGGGTGCCCGCGCTCGCCGCGATAAGTCGGCGCCGCGATCGTTGCGCCACCTTCCAGCGCTTCCACAACGCTGCGAACGGTGGACGCGCTCACGCGCGGCATATCGGCAAGTGCGACAACCCACCCGCCCGCTTCGCGCGCTGTGGCCACGCCGTGGGCCAGGCTGAAGCCCATGCCGCGCGCGGACTCGGCACATTGGGCCACGTGACAGCCCTCCTGCTCGAGCATTTCGGCCAGCGGGAAGTCTCCGAGGCGCACGACCGCGACCACCTGCAGACCGGCTGCCTGGAGATTGCGTGCGGCATGCGCCGCAATTGCAACGCCGTCGTCGAGTGGATGGAGGAGTTTGCCGCCGCCAAAGCGCGTCGCGGCGCCTCCCGCGAGCAATATGGCGACGATCGGTTGCTGAACATTCATCTGAGGCGGCATTATAGCGGCCGCCCTCATTCGAACCGGCGTAACAGGTCAGACAATACCTGGAACCGATGCGCTCTCGCGGCCGTTTGCAACGATCCTCATAGCTATGGCAGCGGCACGCGGGTTCGCTTCGAGAGGCCGTGATCGTTTTCGTGCAACCGCACGAGCGGGGCACCGGAGACATCAACTACCCATTCCTGCTTGATCACTTAGCCGCATCGGCTACGCGGGGTGGGTCGGCTGCGAATACAAGCCGGCGAGCAAAACCGCAGAAGAGCTCGTGGATAAAGCCCTACTTTGCACCCCAGCCGCCGTCTGCTTGACGGGTCTGGACGCCAAACACACAATGGCCCAAAGCCCGCGATGTTCCGGCGGGTAAAACCAAAGGAGGAATCATGATCAGGAAAACTCGCAAGGTGTTGCTGCTGGCCGCTACCGCGGCTGCCTTCAGTACCGGGGCTTCGGCTCAGCAACTCACGTTCATGACCGGCCCGCAAGGCGGCGTCTGGGTGCCGCTCGGCGGCGCACTGAAAGGCATGTGGGAAAAAGCGATCCCCGGCCTGCAGATCACCGCGAGCCCCGGCGCAGGGATTGCGAACGTGCGCGGCGTCGACGAAGACAAGGCGCACATCGGCTTCGGCAATACGATCACGACCGTCGATGCGATCGCCGGGCGCCCGCCTTTCCCACGCAAGGCGACGAAGGTCTGCAACATCGCGAGCCTTTATCCCCAGTACTTCCAGGTGGTCGTTCGCAACGATGCCAAGATCAATACGATCGCTGATCTGAAAGGCAAGACGCTCGTGGTCCAGCCGAAAGGCAATACTGCGGAGCTCGTCACGCAGGAACTGCTCGCCGCCAACGGCGTCAGCTACTCGCAGCTCAAGGTGAGCTTTCAGGGCTCGTATACCGATGCGGTCGACATGATCAAGGACGGTCATGCGCACGCCTTCACCCTTGGCACCACGATCCCTGCGTCGTCGATCATGGACCTTGCCAGCGCACGGGACGTGAAGCTTCTGCCGGTGAGCGATGAGCAGGTGAACGCGATGCGAAAGACGAACCGCGGCTACATCAAGCAGACAATTCCGGCCAACACCTATCCCAAACAGGACAAGCCGGTCGATGTCATCGCCTATGCAACGCACATCGTCGTCGCGTGCACCCTTCCGGAGCAGACCGTCTATACGATGACCAAGGTAATGGCTTCGAGCATCAAGGACATGTCTTCGGTCAATAAGGCCATGAGCGGCCTCACCGTAAAGGCCATGGCCGAGGACGTGGGCGTGCCAATGCATCCCGGTGCGGCCAGGTTCTACAAAGAAGCCGGGGCGATGTAGCACCGCTCGCCTGAATAGAGTACGTCGGAAAGTAAAAACCTACTTTCCGCCGGAACGGCAAGTTAGCACCAGATGCTTGGGGCGGCCCGGCGCCTCTGGTTCGGAAAGTGCAACGAACAAACAGTGGGGCAGCATACCGGTCGGTGTTTCGTAGCAGTTTCAAGCTCGAATCGGCGGGCTTGGCCCGCGATTCAGTTCAAATTGGTAGTTCCGGCGCAAAGTAGGTTTTCACTTTGCGACGTAAAAAAAGAAGCGACAGTGGAAGAAGAAAAAGCCCAGATCGCGCCGCAGTCCAGGGCCCTTGCAATGCTGGTGTCGGTCATCGCGATCGCGATGTCCGTGTATCACATGTATGTCGCCGCCTCCGGCCCGCCGGAGGCTTACTTCTTTCGCGGCACCCACCTACTCTTCACCCTGACGCTCGTCTTCCTGCTGTACCCGTCCAAACCGAACGGAGGGCTCGGGTGGCGTGCGCTCGACGGGCTGCTGATCGCGGGGAGTTTCTGCTTCATCCTGTACATCTTCTTCAACTACGACTACATCACCAACCGCATCATCTACATCGACGAGCTGACGCTCACCGACAAGGTGAATGCGTCTCTGGCGATATTGATCGTGCTTGAAGCCACGCGGCGGGTTCTCGGCTGGGGCCTCGCGCTGACGGCTGTCGCGTTCCTCGTCTACCCGATCTTCTTCACCAACGTGAAGATTCCGGTACTCATGGAGCAGCTCTATAACTCGACCGAAGGCATTTTCGGATCGACGCTCGGAGTATCGGCGAGCTACGTCATGCTGTTCGTCCTCTTTGGCGCTTTCATGGAGAAAAGCGGCACGGGCAGACTCTTCATGGACTTCGCACTCTCCCTGACGGGCCACACCGCCGGTGGGCCCGGGAAAGTCGCGGTCGTGAGCTCGAGCCTCTTCGGCACGGTGTCGGGCAGCGCCGTCGCAAACGTCATGGTCGACGGACCCATGACGATCCCGCTCATGAAGCGCAGCGGCTTCAGGCCGCATTTTGCGGCTGCGGTGGAAGCAACGGCATCGACCGGTGGCCAGATCATGCCGCCGGTGATGGGCGCAGCGGCCTTCGTGATGGCCGAATTTCTCGCAGTGTCCTATTTCCAGGTCACGATGTGGGCGATCATTCCTGCGATCCTGTATTTCGTCGCGGTCTTCTTCGCGGTGCACTTCGAAGCCAAACGCCACGGCCTTCACGGGGTGCCGAAAGCCGAGCTGCCGCGGCTCGGCACAGTCTTGCGCGAACGCGGGCACCTCTTCATTCCGATCCTGATCGTTTTCGTAGGCCTGATCGGAGGCTATAGCGCGCCCCTTTGCGCGCTTGTGGCCGCAGTGTTGTGCCTGCCGATCGCGATGCTGCGCCGGACCACGCGCGCCGGCATTACGTGGCGCGCCATTCCAGACGCGCTCGAAGAAGGCGCAAAGAATACGCTCGCAGTGGCAGTGGCGTGTGCGGTGGCGGGCATCGTAATCGGCTCGACCACGATCACGGGTCTCGGCATCAGCTTCAGTCAGATGGTCGTGGCCATGTCGCAGGACATGCTGCCGGTCGCGTTGCTACTGACGGCTATCGCGGGTCTCATCCTCGGCCTCGGGTTACCGACGACGCCCGCGTATATCGTGATGGTTGCACTGCTGGTTCCGGCGCTGGTAAAGCTCGGCGCCGCCGTACCTGCCGCTCACATGTTCGCGTTCTATTTCGCAATCCTGTCGGCGATCACGCCACCCGTTGCGCTTGCGGTGTTCGCCGCCGCCGTTCTGGCGAAAGCGGACATGTGGGACGCGGGCTGGGCCGCGATGCGCATTGCCGCGGCGGGTTACATCATCCCGTTCATGTTCATCTATGAGCCTGCACTTCTCATGATCGGCCCGTGGCAGGTGACAGTGATGGCGTTTTGCAGTGCGACCGTCGGCATCATTGCGCTCGCGGCGAGTTTCCACGGTTATCTCCTGGCTATCCTGGCGATGTGGCAGCGTGTGGTCTTGTTCGTCGCAGCGTTGTGCCTCATCGCGCCTGAGCCGTTCTCCAGCGCGATCGGTCTCGTTCTCCTGTTCACGGTCGGTGGCTTGCAGCTCGTGCAACGCCGTCGCGGATCTCCGGCGCTCGCACCACGGGCTAAATAAACCCTGTGGCAGAATCGCGCTTTTGCATTCGGGAGCACGCATCATGAGTAACGTCGGATTCATTGGTCTCGGCATCATGGGAAAGCCCATGGCAGCCAACCTCATGAAAGGGGGGCATACCCTCTTCCTCCACAGCCGCAGCGGCGTTCCCGAGGAGCTGACGGGCGCAGGCGGAAAAAGTTGTGCAAGCGCGACGGAGGTGGCCCAGAAGTCTGACGTGATCATCACGATGGTTCCGGACACGCCTGACGTCGAGAAAGTGCTGTTCGGGCCGAGCGGTGTCGCTGAAGGTCTCTCGAAAGGCAAGATCGTCGTCGACATGAGCTCGATCTCACCGCTCGATACGAAAGAGTTCGCGAAGCGCATCAACGCGCTCGGCTGCGAGTACGTGGACGCACCGGTGTCGGGCGGCGAAGTCGGCGCGAAGAACGCGGCACTCACGATCATGATCGGCGGCAGCGAGGCGGCCTTCAATCAGGTGAAGCCGCTCTTCGAGCTCATGGGAAAGAACATTACGCTCGTCGGCGGCAACGGCGATGGCCAGACCACCAAGGTTGCGAACCAGATCATCGTCGCGCTCAACATCGAAGCGGTCGGCGAAGCGCTGCTCTTTGCGGCAAAAGCCGGGGCTGACCCGGCAAAAGTGCGTCAGGCGCTCATGGGCGGCTTCGCGGCCTCGCGTATTCTCGAAGTACACGGCGAGCGCATGATCAAGCGCACGTTCGACCCCGGCTTTCGCATCGAGCTTCATCAGAAGGACCTCTCGCTTGCGCTGACGGGTGCTCGCGCGATGGGCCTGTCACTCCCGAATACCGCCACCGCACAGGAACTGTTCAACACCTGCGTCGCAAACGGCGGTGCGAAATGGGACCACTCGGCGCTCGTGCGCGCACTCGAGATCATGGCTAATCATCGTGTCGCTGAATGAGCGGCTCGTGGAACAGGCAACTTCGGCCCGCAACTGAGCCACGCCGGTGAGCCTCAGCGGCAAGACCGCCCTGGTTACAGGCTCCACGGCAGGTATTGGCGAAGCCTTCGCCACGGCATTTGCGCAAAGTGGCTG
>JBKJPI010000494.1:0-4048 GCA_046595235.1 Burkholderiales bacterium
CACGCCGAACCGCAGCTAAACCATCGCATCAAGAGATTTCTCGTCTGCCGCTGACCCCGCGGCGCTTCGCCCACGTATGATTTGGAGCATGCGACGCTCCAAATCGAATTTTCTACAGCCTCGTTAGAAGACAGCAGCAGCGACTGGTTACGGAAGAAGAACGTCCCCAGTGATTGAGGCACTTACACTAAAGGAGGGCAAAGCATGTTTAAGATCAGAACTGTTATGTTGAGTCTACTGATGGGCGCGGTCGTTGCCGGTTGCGCAGCTCCTGGATCGACAGTCACCCGTCAGGACGCTATCGTGGAAGCCGATCGTGGCCTGATCGGGGCGTGGATCATCACCGCCCATCGTGCACGCGGCATCGGGAAGAACCTTCTTACCTTTTCGTCGGATGGCACTTTCTTTCGAAGCGGAGATACGCACCCGGTATATAGTGGCGGGCATGGCGCCTGGAAGCGCGTCAGCGATAGGGAGTTTGACGCAACTTATATCGCTTTTAATTTCGATCAAACCGGGAAGTGGATCGGAAGCAACAAAGTCCGGATACACATCGTCCAAGGCCCCGGTCCCAACGAGTTCATGGCCGCCACAAAAACCAGCACACGCGACTTGCAGGACAACGAGATTCGCGCGGCCGAAGGGCGTCTTACTGGAAATCGCATTCTCGTGGAGCCGTTCTGACGCCGCGCTTACCCGTGTTACGTTGCGTAATGTGAGCGTAGCGTGCCCTGTCAGGAAGGTAGTTACCGCGATGTCTTCTAACCGCGCCATGCAAGGGCACCTCGGAAGCGCTGCTTCGCCCGCTTCCTCCGGCCCCTGATGGCAACGTTAGGCGGCAGATCGAGACACGATGCGCCCGAGCTACACGTCCAAGCAGGGACAGTATCTCGCTTTCATCTATCACTACTCGAAGATACATGGCCAGGCTCCGTCGGAGGCAGACATGCAGCGCTATTTTCAGGTGTCGCCGCCTTCGGTACATCAGATGATTATGAGTTTGGAGAAACATGGATTCATCGAGAGAAAACCTGGACAGGGCCGCTCCATTAGACTGTTGCTGCCGCGAGATTCGCTGGCCGACCTGATCTGAAGGCGCGCGCGGGGTCGAACACCACATAGCCTCGCGCTGCAACCGCCTATGAGACTGACATTGGTCACGCGAACACTGCCGCCTCACCCCGCGTTCGAGCGGAGCTCCCGTCAGCGCTGCTGCCGGGTTCCCTCGTCGCTGCGCTCCTCGGCGCCCAGTCAACGCGATCGTTGGGCGTCTAAAGGGGGAAGCCCGCTGGACACCTATGCGCCTAAGGCGTATAGTTCCGTATGCTCACCGTCATTGAAACGCTTCTCTTTCAGCGCCAATGGCCGCTGTACTGGAGCGAAGAAGAACGAGGTGAGTTTGCCGCCTTCATCGCTAAGGATCCATTCGCCGGCGTTGTAGTTCGCGATTCGGGCGGCATTCGCAAAGCTCGGTGGAGTCGCAAAGGTTCGGGTAAGTCGGGCGGCGTCCGAGTTATCTATTTCACTCGCCTCGCGGAGGGCGAGGTTGTCTTGCTCACGCTGTACGCCAAGTCCAAGACCGACAACCTCACCGGTGCAAAGCTAAAGGAGATTCGTCGTGCCCTCGAAGCGTAAGCCTCTTACGAAAGCCCAGCTCGCTGCATACGAAGCCAAGCGCGATCTCGCCGCAGAGTTGCTGCAGTCCGTGCGCGAAATGAAGGCAGGCCAGGTCAGCGTCGTTACGTCACCTGTCATCGACGCACGCAAAAAGACGGGGCTGTCGCAATCGCAGTTCGCAGCACTCCTTGGCGTGTCGGTTAGAACGCTTCAGGGCTGGGAACAGGGTCGCAAGCAGCCAAGCGGCGCAGCGCGCACGCTCTTGGCCATTGCGAGCACCAATCCGAAGGCCGTGCTGGCGGTAGCGTCAAAGTAGGCGTTTCGTGCAGATGAAGACGCGTGGTGTAGCGATGCTCCTCCTCAGACGAGACAACTCACCGGTGCACGGAACGATCTTTCGTCCTCGAGGCGAGCGTCGAGGCAGGGCAGCCGTACTTGTGATTGGAGGGTCCGGGGGCGGCGAGCCATGGCCACAGGCGCTTGCGTTCGCTGAGGCCGGGGTTCCCGCGTTGTCAGTCGCATATTTCAAGGCGCCCGGCTTAGGTTCCGAACTGCAGGATATCGAGTTGGGCTACTTCGAAACGGCAATAGAGTGTCTGGTGGATGATTTATCGCTGGAGGACCGAAAGGTGGTGATTGTGGGAACGTCGCGCGGCAGCGAGGCCGCTTTATTGACAGCATCACATTTTCCGACGTCAGTTTGTGGCGTCGTTGCTTCGGTTCCGGGAAACATCACACTGTGCAGTTGGCCGCCGGGCGGCGCGGCATGGTTATTACGTGGCGTGCCCCTGCCATATGTGACTTATTTCGGCCCCGACACCGACATGCCTGAGGCATTGATTCCCGTCGAGCAGATTCCAGGTCCAGTCATGTTGGTGAGCGCTGGACGGGATGAGGTGTGGCCATCGACCCCTATGGCGCGTGCGATTTCGGAACGTTTAGACAAATTGGGCCACACGTTCGGGCATTTACTATCGGATTATCCGGAGGCGGGACATGGCCTCGGTTTTCTGACGCCTGCCGTGAGGACTTCGAAGTCCTTCAACGTCTGAAGCCGATGAGCAGGCGCGTGCGGACGTTTGGCCGAAGGTTCTTGCGTTCATTGACGATGCGCCCCTGCGCGCAGCTCATCCTTGAAGAGAGATGGCGTAGGACGTTACGTTTCCTGCGTACACTGCGGCGAACAACTAAGCCTCACGCCGAACCCGCCGTGCAGCGGACGCACCACTGAAGGCGACGTTGTTAGTCTCTCAATCCGCCCGGTCAAACGCCGCCTGTAAGCGCGCCTTTCCGCTGCTCAACAGCAAGAGGCCCGCGCGCTTGCCGCTCTGTGAAGGCTAAACGCTCGCAGCCCTGGCCATGCGATGCAGACGTCGCCCTAAGAAAGCCACTCCGGCTTGTTCGCGCCCAACACCGGCGCCGGCTTGTCCCAATACGGTTTTGTCTCAGACATTCGGAGCACAGGGGCCAGGAATTTCAGCGCGCCGTGGCCACCTCTCGATTCGGTCATGACCGAATCCAGTTCGGCATCGGTCAGTCCCATGCCAACTTCCGGATAGTCGACGTGACCCTGCTTATAGATGTACATACCGGAGCGGCACAGCGAGACTCGCACGTGATAGGAGCCACCTTCGCGAGCGCGTCGCGCCAGCGCGAGTAACACACCGTATGCGCCGTTATAGCCAGTCGTGTAGTCGCAGGCGGAGGCCGGAAGGAGCTTAGGCCGTTCATCGCCGTTGTCGAGGCATATGCCGGTTGCAGATTGGGCGATCTGCTCCCAACCCGCGCGGTTTGAGAACGGGCCGCCGTGGCCGTAGGCGCTGATGGAAAGGTAGACGATCCCGGGACGCTCCCGCGCGAGTTGCTCGGGACTCAGGCCCAGCTTGTCCATGACGCCCGGGCGATAGCCCTGGCTGAAGATGTCGTCATCGCGGACGAGTCTTTTGATCGTAGCCACATCTTCGGCTTTGGTGAGATCCAGGAAACAGCTCCGCTTTCCGTGGCTCGTATCTTTGACGTGCTCCGGTACCTGCGGCAGATGCGCGGCCGTGACCATCAATACGTCGGCGCCATTTTCCGCCAGCGTGCGCGCTGCGATCGGTCCGGCGAGGATGCGCGTCAGATCGAGCACTCTGATCCCCGAAAGCGGCCTTTCACCTTCGGGGAAGGGCATCGGGTCGCTGTCACCGATCTTCGTGATCTCGATGAGAGGCTTGCCCGAAAGCATTTTTCCATGCGGATGCTCAAGCCACTCCGCGTTCGAACGCACGATCGAGCCGCACGCCCGCGCCTCTGCGACCGCTTCTTCCAGATCGTGCGAATCCCATTGCGCGATCGCCTTGGCGACGCCGTCGGCGCTCGACTCGCACTTGAGCACACCGATCACGCGCTCGTGCAGATGCGGCAGGTTGAAATGCGGCAGGTACCAGCG
>JBKJPI010000655.1:0-5080 GCA_046595235.1 Burkholderiales bacterium
TATTGCCGGAGCGGGGCTTGACGTCTTCTGGACTGAACCGCTGTCCAGGGATCATGTGATCAGGCGGCTCGATAACGTGGTGCTCACCCCGCACCTGGGCTACGTCGTCGACGAGAATATGAAGAGGTTCTACGAAAACGCGCTGAAGAACATCAAGGCGTGGATCGCAGGAGAGGCCACGACAGCGATGGGCCGATAGAATTACTCATTCCGGCGAAGGCAGGATCCAGACCCACCTTTGGGCATTACTTCTGGATCCCGGCTTCACCCGAATGACAACGTTAACGCGTCAGGATCTGGATCGCGTCTATGACCGTGCTGCTGCCGGGTGAGAGCAAGAGAATATCGTTACCCACGCGCACGTAGCGATGGCCCGGAGGCGGCACCCCGATCTGCGTTACCAGGGGCTGAGGCACTTCGTAGTAGACGACGTCGCGCGGTAACGGACGGCCAGCCTTCCATTTCTTCGCCTGTCCCGGCGGCATGCAGCCGTTTCGCTTCTTGGCGAGTCCCGGAGGGCAGCGCCCACCGCGATACTCCTGCGCGTAATAGTCGCGCGCGACCTCGCCATGCCGCTCTTCGAAGTGTTTGTGACGCTTGGAATGTTTACGATCATCATTCCGGTCGCCGCGATCTTCGCGGTCGCCGCGCTCTTCATGGCCGCTTTTGCCTTTGCCGCCTTTGCCGGCCCAGGAGGGCTTGTCTGCCATTGCAGAACCCATACCCAGCAGCCCACTGACCAACAACGTTACAGCCAAGTTCGTTTTTAGGTTCATTAAAGCGCCTCCCGGTTAGACCTGCACGGTTACTTAACGCCTGAGCTTCGGCGTTTGGTGACAACGGGTCTGTGCGGCAACACACGTTCGGGGCGAAAACAGCGCATTTAGCGGCTTCTAAATCCCTTCGCGCCCGGTGCGGGTTATTCTTATGGCATGGATGACGCTTCGCCTGTCAGTCATTTCGTCACTCGCAATGCGCTGAAGCTCCACCACCTCGACTGGGGGAACGAAGGCGCGCCTCCGATCGTGCTCGTGCATGGCAGCCGATTGCATGCGCACGTCTGGAACGAGTTGAGCCGCCGGCTCAAGGATCGGTACCACGTCATCGCGATCGACCAGCGCGGACACGGCGACAGCGACTGGGGTGCATCGGACGACTATCAGCTCGAGGAGCTCTACCGCGATTTACGCGCGGTCATCGAAGCACGAAGGCTCTCGCGCTACACCTTGATCGGGCACTCGCTCGGTGGACGCGTCTCGATGTTGTACGCGAACCGGCACCAGGCGGAGCTCGAGCGGCTTGTGCTCGTCGACATCACGCCGGGCCGCCCGCCCGCAGCGCAGCTGCCCCGTGGCAGCGGAAGCGCGCAACCCCGCGATTTCGAGTCGCTAGAAGCCGCCATTCACTATCTCGCACGCGCGATGTCGCGCGCACCGCGGCGTCTCGTCGAGGAAAGTGTTCGGAACGGTATGCGCAGAAACGACGCCGGCAGATATGTCTGGAAATACGATCCGGTGCTCTTCACGCATCGCGTGAGGCCGCCGGAGGGGATGGATCTCTGGGATGCCGTGCGCCATATCGCCACGCCGGCCTTGCTTCAGTACGGCAGTGAGAGCGATGTCGTGAGTGCCGAGCTCGCCACCCGCCTCCAGGAGACGATGCCGCGGTGCACAGTGGAGCGGTTCGAGAACGCCGGGCACGGCCTTTTTACAGACCAGCCAGAGGCATCCGCGAAGAGCGTCGAGCGGTTTTTAGAAGGCTAGGGACCTCTGAACACGTCCCGCGCGGGCGCGACTTAAGAGCAGGCGGGATGCGGTTCCTTAGCCTACCTCTGCTTTCCGGGCGGAGGGACGGACTTCGAGGGCGGCACCACCGACGACGAAAATGGGACCGTCACCTTCTTCGGTTGCTTCGGTTTCTTCGTTTCCTTGTTGCTGCGCTGCTGGCCTTTGGGCATGTCGATCTCCTGGCGGTTGGGGGAGCTGCCGTTCGGAAGGCAGGGCTCGTGCGCATGGTACTCCTATGGCCCACCGGAGCAAGGTTTTACCTATGAGCCTGATAGCAAAATACAGTTGGCGCAATTCCCGGTCCGTCTGTATCTTGCAGGCCCGTCCGAGGGCTACCCCCTCCCCAATTCGTTTCAAAAAGGAAGTCACGTGCTGCCGAATGCAACAGAACTGGAAGGTAAACGCGTCCCCAAAGTGACGTTCAAGACCCGTGTAAACAACGACTGGAAGGACGTCTCCAGCGACGAGCTTTTCAAGGGCAAGACGGTTGCCGTGTTTTCCCTGCCGGGCGCCTTTACGCCGACCTGCTCGAGCACGCATCTGCCGCGCTATAACGAGCTTGCCTCCACGCTCAAGTCGAAAGGCGTGGACGAAATCGTGTGCATATCGGTCAACGACACGTTCGTCATGGACCAGTGGAAGCGCGATCAGGAAGCCGAAAACATCACCGTGATCCCCGACGGAAACGGTGAGTTCACCGAAGGCATGAGGATGCTGGTCGATAAATCCGCAATTGGATTCGGCAAGCGCTCGTGGCGCTACTCCATGCTCGTCAAGGACGGCGTGGTCAATAAGATGTTCATCGAACCGGAGAAGGAAGGCGATCCGTTCGAAGTCTCGGACGCCGACACGATGCTCAAATACATCGATCCCAAGGCGACGGCGCCGGAACCTGCGGTGATCTTCATAAAACCGGGGTGCCCGCACTGTGCCCGCGCAAAGGCAGTGCTCGAGTCCAACGGCGTGCAGTATGACGAACTCAGCCTGGGCGGAAATATCACGTCGAGCACCCTGCGCGGGGTCTCGGGCGCGGGCACGTGGCCGCAGGTTTTTATCGGCGGCAAGCTGATCGGTAACGCGGACGACGTGCAGAAACATTTCGACGCGGCCCAAAAGGCGACCTGATCTTGAACGTCGACGTTGCAATCATCGGATCCGGCACTGCCGGACTCGCCGCATACCGCGCAGCCAAAACGGCTGGTGCGTCCGTGGCGCTGATCGAAGGCGGCGAGTACGGCACTACGTGCGCGCGCGTAGGCTGCATGCCGAGCAAGCTCCTGATCGCCGCCGCTGAAGCTGTGCATCACGCGGAGCTTGCGCCGGGCTTCGGCGTTCATATCGACGGCAAGATCCGCGTCGACGGCCGCGAGGTGATGGCCCGCGTGCGCAGCGAGCGCGATCGCTTCGTGGGCTTTGTCTTGCGCGACGTCGAGCGTATCCCGGAAGCAGACCGCGTTCGCGGCTTCGCGCGCTTCGAGAATGACCACACACTCGTGCTCGACGGCGACAAGCGCATTACCGCCAGGAGCATCGTCATCGCAACCGGGTCGCGCGTCACGTATCCAGACGCGTTCAGGAAACTCGGAGAGCGCCTCATTATCAATGATGACGTTTTCAGCTGGACGGATCTGCCGAAGTCCGTTGCGGTCATCGGTCCGGGTGTGATCGGGCTCGAGATCGGCCAGGCGCTCCACCGCCTGGGCGTGCGTGTCGCAGTGCTTGGGCGCGGCGGAAAGGTCGGGCCCATGGCGGATCCTGAAATTCGCGCCTACGCGATCAAGGCACTGAGCAGTGAGTTTGTACTCGAGCCCGACGCGCATTTCTGCGGCATGGCGCTCGACGGTGACCGCGTGGCAATCTGTCGAAAGAATGCTGAGGGCGTCGAGTTCACGGAGCATTTCGACTACGTGCTTGCGGCCACCGGCCGCGCGCCGAATGTAAACGGCATCGGGCTCGAGAATACGAGCGTAGACTGCGATGCCGCCGGCGTACCGGAGTTCGATAAGACGACGACGCAAACCATGACCGCCGCGGGTCCGGGCACGGTCTTTCTTGCGGGCGACGCCAGCAACTATCTTCCGCTGCTGCACGAAGCTGCGGACGAGGGAAAGATCGCGGGCGAAAATGCGGCGCGCGTCGCCGCAGGAAAGCCGGTAATGCGCGGCTTGCGGCGCGCGCCCCTCGGCGTCGTGTTCACCGACCCACAGATTGCAGTCGTCGGCGGCGGCTGGCAGGCGCTCGAGAAGGGTCGCTTCGTCGTCGGACAGGTCAGCTTCGAGGATCAGGGCCGCTCGCGCATCCTCTTAAGGAACAAGGGGCTCCTCAACGTCTACGGCGACATCGCGACAGGACGACTGCTAGGTGCAGAGATGATTGGCCCTGCGGCGGAACACATCGGTCACCTTCTCGCCTGGTCGCTGC
Source organism: Burkholderiales bacterium (assembly GCA_046595235.1). Taxonomy (GTDB): domain Bacteria; phylum Pseudomonadota; class Gammaproteobacteria; order Burkholderiales; family SG8-41; genus JAQGMV01. The sequence goes on from JBKJPI010000655.1 coordinate 4,209, forward strand.
AGAACATGATGACGATCGCGCAGATGCTGGAGATGCCGTTCTATCATCCGGTGATCGAGGAAGGCCTTCGCACGGCACTGCGCCATCTCGACACGAACTTGCGGTCTGCACAAGCCCACGCCCAGTCGAGCGAGACCAAAGCTGCCTGAGATCCGCGGTCCCCGGCCCGATAGAGCGAACCGTTACTTTTTTCGCTGTGATTCGGGTGCGAGCTTTTCATCGATCGTCGCAAGCACCCGGTGCGGGTCGATGTGCTCCTGAAAGGCCTTCACCTCGGGATCCTGGCGGTCCTTGACCATCGGCAAATCCCGCCGCAGCTCTTCCAGCAGGTCGATAACCTTTGTCGTTTTCTGCTCGGTCAGCAAACTAAGTTGCAGAGCGAGATGGGCCCGCTGGTCCTGCAGCTTCCCCATGCGATTCTGCTTGATGAGGACCACGAGGGCCGTTAAAAGCGCAGACAGCGTGACGATACCCTGCAGCCAGAAGAATGGCGGTTCGTCGAACTGTTCGATACCTAACGCGCTCGAATACACATTGGCGAGTATCCACAGGCCCGCGATCAGCAAGATACCTGCGAGAAAAACCGGCCGCCCAACGGAGCCGCTCATGCCCTCGACAAAACGTTGCGAGTGGCTGATCTTCGATTCTTCACCGGCGTAGAACTCCAGAATCGATTCCACGTTCTGGCTGACCGGGCCGTGCTCAGCGCCATTCCCTTCCTGCCGAGCCTCAAGCTGCGGGGCTGGAGGCGTCGGGGAATGCGCGCTCATGCTCGGTTCGCGCATTCCCGCCTTCAACTTTCCAGCTTCGCGCTCATCGTGATCTTCGCCTTGAGCAGCTTGGATACCGGACAGCCTGCTTTCGCCTTGTTT
>JBKJPI010000011.1:0-3690 GCA_046595235.1 Burkholderiales bacterium
GTTGACCTGCCTCCGCTCGCCGACGACATCGAACGCCGATCCGAGCTTCAGCAGTAGCTTTTCGTTTCTCGCGGTATGGTCGATGACGTCTTCGCCGATGAATTCGAGCGTCTTGTCGGCGTCGTCCGACTTTGAGACGCGGACGCGGCCCGCGGGCAGCGGCATCCCCATGTTGTGCTCCTGCGCGTTTCTGAACGACAGATATACGTCGACCTTGCGGTTGCCCTGCACGCCGAGGTTGCGATCGGTCATCGGCGATGAGGGGTACACGCGATCTAGAGCAGCACCGTAATATACGAGCTGCTTCTCGCACGGGACATGGCGGGCCGCGGGGAAAAGCTCGATCTGCTTCGTCGAATTGTCGGGGACCGTCGTCGCGCGGCCGAGAGTGTAGAGGTGGTATTCGAAGAACGACTTTTCTTCGAAACCCGGCGCGCGGACTTCCTGCGCGCGCATGGCCATCATCGTATCCGCTGCTGCACGGCCGCGCATGGCCGGCGCCGCCCTGTGTACGTCACCGGCCACGAGCTTCAGCCGCGCATCGGGGTAGCTTGCGCCGGACCGGTTGAGGATACTCACCCAGGCACCCAGATCGATGCGGCACGCGTTCGCGGACTCGGAGTATGTCGCGTTGTAGTCGGCCCACCAGGTGATGCCGGTCGTCTGATACGAAACACGGGTTTTGTGAGCGCCCGCGCGGCCTGCCGCAATATCCCAGACCAGGGTAGGCCGGGTGATGAGCCCACCCGGCAGATCGGGCAGGCGCACACCTGCGTTATGAGGGAGTGTCTGGATCTTGCCGTCAGCGCCGCGGAGCACGAGGCCCCCGGCGGTCGATAGCAGAGTGCCTGTGAACGATTCGACGCTGTTGCCGCGAACCTGATCCACGGTGATCGTACGATCCACATATTTCTCGAGAAGCTTCGCCGTGCTTACCAGATCGAACTGGAAATTCTGCTCCACGACGTTCGTGCCGCGCGGATCGGTCAACGACTCAAACGCGACGGTCGTGGGGTCGATCAGTGCGGCTACGTCCGTGTAGCGCACCGTAGTGCGCCCCTGGGTGAGCGTAAGGTCGCGTTCGTGGCGCACCACGGCATATCCCGGCACGGCCGGTCCGATGTTCGTGCCCGGTCGATAAAGCTCCGGCGGCACGCCACCGGGCCGCGCTGTACTGTAGATGGTGAGCGCGTTCGCGGGCGTGGGGGTCTGCGCGTCGACGGGAGTACCCGCGACGGCGAGCGCGGCGACTGCAGGTGCGAGTAATGCCAATGGACGACGGTGCATTATGAGCTCCTCGGAAAAGTTGACCTTGGAGACTTGAACGCGCAGCCGGGTCGATCGGGGTTAACTGCGGGGGTTAACGGCGGGGGTTAATTGCGGGGGTAACGCCTTGGGTTAACTGCGCGGCGAGGCATAGCGATATGCGCTGCCTATCGCCGCATCAATAGATTCGATGCCCCTACGTGGAGCGCTCGATAGAATCGATCGGGTTGCGCGCTCCTCCGGTCCTACAACCAAGACCAACTCTCCGGAGATTTTGATGACCGATCCATCGCCACCACCGGCATATCCCGCGCTCTCGCATACGCTTGCGCACCGGTATCACGATCGTTGCGGGCGTTGCCGTCTCTCGCGTAAGTCCGATATCAACTTCCGACGCTTCTGGAGGTCATGAGTGTTCACAACCAATCCATTCAGTCAGGTCACAGATTCTCTGCCCGCGTCGGTGCTGCAGGTCTATCTCGTAGTGATGGCTGTCGCCGTGATCGTGGGAACGCTCGTCGACATCGTCCACAAGGGCAGCGCGAGGTATTTCTTCGCCAACATGCGCAAATCGAAGGACAAGGGCCGCGAGATGGGGGGCGGCGAGCTGGTCTCGATCGCCGTGCAGACCGCAGTGGTCGACGTGCTCGCCTCGGGCGAGTTCTGCAACCCGAAACGCCGGGTGGCGCACCTGCTCGGCATGTACGGGTTCGTGCTCTACGTGGTGGCCACGGCGGTCATGGTGTTCTGCTACCCCACCGGCGCGACGCCCACGCCTGCGATCTGGCCGGTGCTGTGGTGGGTCGGCGCTTTGATGGTGTTGGTGGGCGGCTACTGGTTCTGGTTCTTCATCCGGGTGGACGTCGCCGCCGAGGGTCACTCGCCCTTCCGCGTGGTGAGAGCGGATCTTTTCGTCCTGTCGCTCCTCGCGAGCGTGACGCTCGGCGTCATCTGGGCCGCCACGGGTGGCGGCGTGGGCCTGCTCTTCTGGCTCTACCTTCTCGCCACCGCGGTGCTCTTCCTCGGCGTGCCGTGGTCGAAGTTCGCCCACATGTTCTTCAAGCCCGCGGCCGCCTTCGAGAAACGGGTATCCAGGGCCAACGGTACGGCCGAGAACCTGCCGACGCATACTCGTGACGATCCCGAACAACAGAAACGGCACTCCATGGAGCTGCTGCAAAACGCTCCGATGGACATGGGACTCGGCATCAAGCGCGAAGCCCCGCGCCATTACTAGAAGCTCGGCGCAAAGTAAAAACCTACTTTGCGCCGGATTAGTCAGAACTGAATCGCTGGCAGAGCCAGACGATTCAGCTTGAAAATGCTACGAAAGACCGATCGGTTTGCATACCATTCGGTTCTTCGTAGGTTCTGTAGTTTGGCCACCAAGGCGCCCGGCCGCCCGTAGCCTTGGTGCTGATTACAAAACGATTAAAGCGTTCTCTGCTTTGATCGTGCCCTTCGGATTTTTTCCGGCCAAAAGTAGGTTTTCACTTTTGGACGAACAAGGAGATTTATGCCTACTTTCGTCTACATGACGAGGTGCGACGGATGTGGACACTGCGTCGATATCTGTCCCTCGGACATCATGCACATCGACGAGACCACTCGCCGCGCCTACAACATCGAACCGAGCATGTGCTGGGAGTGCTACTCCTGCGTGAAGGCATGCCCCCAGAATGCGATCGACGTACGCGGATATGCCGATTTCGCTCCGCTCGGACACAGCGTTCGCGTCGACCGCGACGAGCAGAAAGGCACGATCGCCTGGAAGATCAAGTTCCGGGACGGCACAGAAAAAAACTTTCTGTCGCCCATCACCACGAAGCCCTGGGGGACGGCTATTCCCAAGCTCGCGGATGTTCCCGCGCCGAGCCAGGAAATGCGCGACAGCCAGCTGTTGTACAGCGAGCCGAAATTTGTCCGCATGGACGACGGCGGTTTGCGTACGCTTGAGGACGCCGGCCTCAAGCTGAAGAAAGGCGTGTACTACTAATGGGATACCAAACGATCATCGAAGACGGCATCGACGTTCTGGTCGTCGGTGCGGGTCTGGGCGGCACGGGTGCCGCATGGGAAGCGAGATTCTGGGGCCAAAACAAGAAGATCGTCATTGCCGAGAAGGCCAATATCGATCGCTCGGGCGCGGTCGCCCAAGGCCTGTACGCCATCAACTGCTACATGGGCACCCGCTGGGGCGAAAACAATCCCGAGGACCATGTCCGCTACGCGCGTATCGACCTGATGGGACTGGTGCGCGAAGACCTGCTGTTCGACATGGCCCGCCACGTCGACTCCACGGTGCACCAGTTCGAAGAGTGGGGCCTGCCCATCATGAAGGACCCGAAAACCGGGCGCTATCTGCGTGAAGGGCGATGGCAGATCATGATTCACGGCGAGTCCTACAAGCCCATCGTGGCCGAG
>JBKJPI010000036.1:0-5034 GCA_046595235.1 Burkholderiales bacterium
TCGTCGCTTTTAATCAGGCAAGGCTTATCGGCCATGTGCTGGCTACACCCGTTCAGCGACCCAGCTTTTCACCGACTCGAGCGCCTGCGGCAGCTTGGATGGATCGGTGCCGCCCGCCTGTGCCATATCCGCCCGCCCGCCGCCTTTGCCACCGACCTGCTGCGCGACGTGATTCACGAGCTCGCCTGCTTTCACGCGGCTCGTGAGATCCGCGGTGACGCCCGCGATGAGCGAGACTTTCCCGTCGCTCGATGCGGCAAGCACGATCGCGGCCGACTTGAGCTTGTCTTTGAGCTTGTCCATCGCTTCGCGCAGGCCTTTTGCATCAGCGCCTTCGAGCGAGGAGGCAAGCACCTTGATGCCTTTCACGTCGACAGCCTGGTCGGCAAGCTCGTCGCCCTGCGACGATGCGAGCTTCGATTTGAGCCGCGAAAGCTCTTTCTCGAGGCTTCTCACGTTCTCCATGATCTGCGAGATCTTGGAGCCGACCTCCTGCGGTGAGGTCCTGAGTGCCATTGCAGCTTCAGAAAGCTTTGCCTCCTGCTGCTGGACCCATTCGAGAGCGCCCGGCCCCGTCACCGCTTCGATGCGCCGAACGCCGGCAGCAATCCCGGTCTCCGCGACAATTTTGAAAAACCCGATGTCACCCGTGCGCTTGACGTGTGTGCCGCCGCAAAGCTCGGTCGAGAATTCACCCATGCCGATTACACGGACCTCATCTCCATATTTCTCACCGAAGAGCGCCATCGCACCCGCCTTGATAGCCTCATCGTGCTTCATGATGCGTGCGGAGACTTCATGGTTGCGCCGGATCTCGTCGTTCACGAGCATCTCGACCTGACGCTTGTCAGACTCGGTCATCGGCTCATTATGGGAAAAGTCGAAGCGCGTGCGGCTCGCATCGACAAGCGAGCCTTTCTGCTGAACGTGATTTCCCAGAACCTTGCGCAGCGCCGAATGCATGAGGTGCGTCGCAGAATGGTTCCACGCAGAACACGCGCGCGATACGGTATCGACTTCCGCAGTAACACGGTCGCCCACGCGAAGCCTGCCCGTCTTGAGCTTCCCCTTATGCCCGAACACTGCCGCCTGGATCTTCTGCGTGTCTTCAACCGTGAACGTGCCGTTCGGCGCTAGCAGTTCGCCACGGTCCCCCACCTGCCCCCCGGACTCGGCATAAAAAGGCGTACGGTCGAGAACCACGACTGCCGTTTCACCGGCTTGGATTTCGTCCGTCTGCGTGCCTTCCCGATACAGCGCGACGACGTTGCCGTCGAGGCTGAGGTGCTCGTAGCCATGGAACTCCGTTGCGTGCCCCCTGTAATCCACAGCCTGCGCCGCGCTGAAGCGTGAAGCCGCACGTGCGCGCTCGCGCTGCCGCTGCATCGCTTCTTCGAAGCCGGCATAGTCGACACGCACGCCGCGCTCGCGCGCAATGTCCGCAGTGAGATCGACCGGAAAGCCGAAGGTGTCATAAAGCTGAAACACAGTCTCACCGTCGAGCATCTTGTCTTCACGATTGAGCGCGCCTTCGAGCACTTTCATTCCGTTCTCGAGCGTCTCGGCGAAGCGTTCCTCCTCCTGCTTCAGGACCTGTGCGACCCGCTCCTGTGCGCCGGCAAGCTCCGGATATGCGTCGCCCATGGCCTTCGCGAGATCGGTAACGAGCTTGTGGAAAAAGGGCTTGGTCTGTCCGAGCTTGTAACCGTGCCGGATGGCGCGGCGGATGATCCGGCGCAGCACATAACCGCGCCCTTCGTTACTGGGAATGACGCCGTCGACGATGAGAAAGGACGTTGCGCGAATGTGATCGGCAATCACCTTGAGCGAATTATCGTTCAGGTCTTTGGCGTTCGTTTCGCGCGCAGCGGCCCTGATGAGGGCCTGGAAGAGGTCGATGTCGTAGTTCGAATGCACGTTCTGAAGTACCGCGGCAATACGCTCCAGGCCCATGCCGGTGTCGACCGAAGGCTTCGGCAGCGGATTCAGCGTGCCTTTCTCGTCCCTGTTGAACTGCATGAAGACGAGATTCCAGATTTCGATGTAGCGATCGCCGTCCGCATCGGGAGAGCCCGGAGGACCGCCTTCCACATCGGTACCGTGGTCATAAAAAATCTCGCTGCACGGGCCGCAGGGACCGGTGTCAGCCATCTGCCAGAAGTTGTCGCTCTGATATTTGCCCGCGCCCGGTTTGTCTCCGATGCGGATGCAACGTTCCGCCGGCACGCCGATCTCTTTCGTCCAGATGTCGAACGCCTCGTCGTCCTCGTAATAGACGGTCGTCCACAGGCGATCTTTCGGAAGCTTGTAGACGACCGTCAGAAGCTCCCACGCATAACGGATCGCCTCGCGCTTGAAGTAATCGCCGAAGCTGAAGTTGCCGAGCATCTCGAAGAACGTGTGATGCCGCGCCGTGTAGCCGACGTTCTCGAGATCGTTGTGCTTGCCGCCCGCGCGAACGCAGCGCTGCGAAGTGGTGGAACGGACGTAAGGACGCTTTTCCTGCCCCAGGAAAACGTCCTTGAACTGAACCATGCCTGAATTGGTGAAGAGCAGCGTTGGGTCATTGCCCGGAACAAGAGGACTCGAAGGCTGAACGGTGTGGCCGTTCTTCTCGAAGTACTGCAAGAACGCGCTGCGGATTTCGTTGCTATTCATGAGACGTGCGGGGATGCCTGCAGGCGCCCCGCTCCAAGATACGGAAAAGAAAGCGATTTTACTCGACTTTAACGTTCGAGGCTTTCACGATGCGGGCCCAGCGCGCGACGTCGTCGCGCACCATCCGCGTGAAAGCGGCGCCGCTCTCGCCATTCGGTTCTGCGCCGAGATTCAGAAGCCGCTCGCGTATCTCCGATGCTTTCAGCGCCTGACCGTACTCGCGCGCAACGCGATCGACTGCGGTCGATGGCGTTCCGGCGGGTGCGGAGATCCCCACCCACACCGAGACGTCGAGGTTCGTCACGCCCGCTTCGGCGAACGTGGGGACCTCGGGCATTGCGGACGAGCGCTTCGGCGCAGTCACAGCCAGCGCTTTAAGACGTCCTGCCGCCGTATGCGGCTGCACCGATGCGGTGGAGGTGAAGAGCGCGTGAATCTGCCGCGAAAGAAGATCGGTCATGGCCGGTGCCGCACCCTTGTAGGGGATGTGCGTGACATCGGCACCGGTGATCGACTTGAAGAGCTCGATCGTGAGATGCGTGTACGTCGCGTTCCCCGTCGATGCAATGTTCACCTTTCCTTTATTGGCATGGGTGAACGCAATGAGCTCTTTGACATTCGCCGCCGCAACGCCCGGATGAATCACCAGCGCAAGGGGCGTATCGGTCAGGTGGATTATGTGAACGAAGCTTCTCAGCGGGTCGTACCCGGCCTTTGAATGCAGTGCCGGCGCGATTGCCATCTGTGCACCGGTCGAGAGCAGTAGCGTGTGGCCGTCAGGCGTTGCGCGCGCCGCTTCCTGAGCCGCGATGAGCCCGCCCGAGCCTGCACGATTGTCGACGACGATGTTCTGCCCCAGCGCCTGCTGGGCAGGTGCCGAGAGGAGCCTCGCAGTCACATCCTGCGAGCCGCCTGGCGTGAACGGGACGAGGAGCCGCACCGGCCGCGTCGGGTAGGCGACGCCAGCATCACGGCCGGCGGCGTGCGAGGCTCCCGATAAAGCCATGCACCAGAGGAGGACAGCAGCCGAGGGCGCGAGCGCCTTATGCAAATGCATTTTCATTCTCCGTCAGACGTGGCGTTGCCGCCGTGGTCGTGAACGCCCGTCGACACGGCTTGCATTGCGACCTGGAAGCTGAACCCCCGCGTTTGCAGAAATCGCACCTGACGCGCGCGCTCCGAAGGTGTGAGAGGCGCAGCACTGAATTTTCTGGCCAGCACCGAGCGTGCCCTGTCGGGCTCGCTTTCCTTCAGCCTGACCAGCGCAGGGCCGATCAGATCTTCCGGGATGCCGCGCTTGATGAGTGCGTGGCGGATGCGAGATGCGCCAAGGCGGGCGCTTTTGGCGTGCAACAGCTGCTCGACGACGCGTGGCTCCGAAATCCAGCCGCGGTCGGTGAAGTCGTTGAGCAGCACTTCCAGCTCAACCGCGTCCTCTACATGCGGCGCGAGCTTCGCCCTTAACTCGAACCGTGTGTAGTCGCGCCGCGCCACCAGCCGCAGCGCGCGGGCTGAGGCGCTTATTGAGCTTTTCATTACAACGTGAGGCTCAAGCCCTCACCCCCCGACCCCTCTCCCGAAGGGCGAAGGGAGATTCGATACGTAAACGAATGTCATTCGCTTACGAGAACCTAAGTTCGAGCTTTCAGGCTTCTTCGACTTCGGCGGGTTGTACACCGGGGACACCTACGCCGACACCGAGCGCTGCGCGAACTTTCGCTTCGATCTCCTGCGCGATCGCCGGATTCTCCCGCAGATAATCACGCGCGTTGTCCTTGCCCTGACCGATGCGCTCTTTGCCGTAGCTGTACCAGGCGCCTGACTTCTCCACGATGCGATGCAGCACGCCGAGCTCGACGATCTCGCCTTCGCGCGAAATCCCGGTTCCGTACAGGATGTCGAACTCGGCATTCCGGAAAGGCGGCGCAACCTTGTTCTTCACAACCTTGGCTCGAGTCTCGGAACCGATGACTTCCTCACCTTTCTTGATCGAGCCGATGCGGCGGATGTCGATTCTCACCGACGCGTAGAACTTGAGCGCGTTGCCGCCGGTGGTGGTCTCCGGGTTGCCGAACATGACGCCGATCTTCATGCGAATCTGATTAATGAAAATGACGAGCGTGTTGGAGCGCTTGATGTTCGCGGTGAGCTTGCGCAGCGCCTGCGACATGAGCCGCGCCTGAAGACCCATCTGGGGCTCGCCCATTTCGCCTTCGATCTCGGCCTTGGGCACCAACGCCGCGACCGAGTCGATTACAACGACGTCAACGCCGAGCTTGGAGGCATACTGCGGATCGAGCGCGTGCTCCGCATCGATGAAGGCCGCCGTGCCGCCCAGCTTTTGCATTTCGGCGATCACCGAGAGCGTGAGCGTCG
>JBKJPI010000215.1:0-13163 GCA_046595235.1 Burkholderiales bacterium
CGATCAACTACTCGACTGCGGGACGCGGCACGGTCGGGCATCTTTCAGCCGAACTCCTGTCCTCGATCGCCAAAATCAAGCTGACGCCGATTCATTACAAGAGCTCGGGCCAGTCGCTGATCGACGTGATCTCCGGCATCTGTCACTTCCAGTTTCCGAGCATGCCTGCGGGCCTTCAGCACACGCGCAGCGGAAAGCTGAGAATGGTTGCCCAGACAGGCGAGACGCGCTCGCCTGAAGCCAAAGACATCCCAACCATGCAGGAGCAGGGGCTCAAGGGGTTCGTAGTGTCGAGCGGATTCGCGATGTTCGCACCGGCAGGCACGCCGAGGCCGATCGTCGATCGCCTGAATGGCGCGCTCGTGAAGGCGCTCAACGATCCGGCGGTCAAGGCCAATCTTGCGAAGCAGGGCGCTGAGATCGTCGCGAACTCGCCTGAGGCCCACGACAAGTTCAACCGCAACGAAATCGCAAAGTGGATCAAGGTGGTCAAGGAAGCCGGAATCGAGGCGGAATGATCTGAAAAAATAAGACGATTCGAGGAGACGCAATGTCGAGAGGGATTGCAGCACTGACTTTCTGCACTGTCGCAGTGACGTTGGCGCCAACAGCCATCGCGCAGAACTTTCCGGTAAAGCCGATCAGGATCGTCAACCCCGCAGCGCCGGGCGGCAACAGTGACGTCTTCTTCCGGCTGCTGCAGCCGAAGATGAATGAAGCGCTCGGGCAGCCGGTCGTCATGGATTACCGGCCCGGCGCCGGCGGAACGGTCGGTGGAGAAGCGATCGCGCGGGCCGCTCCCGACGGTTACGTTACCGGGATCGTCGCTGCGAGCTTTGTCATCAATCCGGCGATGATCCGCAAGATGCCCTACGACACCGTGAAGGATTTCACCCCGCTCGGCCTCATTGTCGATGTGCCGACCGGGCTCGTGGTCCATCCGTCGCTGCCCGTGAGAACTGTGAAGCAGCTCATTGCGCTCGCTAAACCGCGGCCTGGCCAGATTTTCTATTCGACCTCAGGCCGCGGCACCGTTGGTCACCTTGCGGCCGAGCTTCTCAATTCGTCCGCAGGCATCAAGCTCGTACACGTGCCGTACAAAGGCGCAGGTCCTGCCGTCATCGATCTGATCGCCGGCCACATCCAGCTGCAGTTTGCGAGCGTTCCGCTGCTCGTCGGCCACGTGGAGAGTGGCCGGCTGCGAATGATCGCGCAGACCGGTGGGAAGCGCGCCGCGTTCGCGAAAGACGTTCCCACCATGGAAGAGTCCGGCCTGCCCGGGTTCATCGTTCGCAGTCCTTTCGGCTTCGTCGGCCCTGCAGGCATTCCCCGTGGCATTGCGGAGCGCCTGAATCTGGCGCTCGTGACGGCGATACGCGACCCGGAAAACACGCGCGCGCTCCTCAAGGCCGGCGCCGAGCCGATGGGAAGCAGCCTCGAAGAGCACGCAACATTGGTGCGCACCGAAATCGAAAAATGGAAAAAGGTCGCGAAGGACGCGAACATCGAGCCTCAGTAAGTTGACAGGCAGGCCAGTCATCGTCGTCGAGGACGACAGCATCCTGCGGCCGGGAAAACGGTCTCGCAGACATGGCCGATGTGCTGGACAACATCGCTCGGTCGCTGGACTGACACGATATAATTTACGGTTTACCTTGCGAGCGCGTTCCCGTCATGAATACATTCGACTGGCAGTTTCCCTATCCTTCGCAGCGGATGCCGGTTCTCGCGCGGAACATCGTTTCCACGTCGCAACCGCTCGCCGCACAGGCCGGAATCCGCATGCTGCTCAAAGGCGGCAATGCGGTCGACGCGATCCTCGCGACGGCTATATCGCTGACGGTGCTGGAACCCACGAGTAACGGCATCGGCAGTGATGCGTTCTGCATTCTCTGGGACGGGAAAAAGCTGCACGGCCTCAATGCGTCGGGACGTTCGCCCGCCGGTTGGTCGCTCGAGCGCTTCAAAGAGCATGCAGCCATGCCGCAGCGAGGCTGGGAGTCCGTCACCGTGCCCGGTGCGGTGAGTGCATGGATCACGCTGTCGGAGAAATTCGGCAAGCTTCCTTTCGCCGATCTTTTCGAGCCTGCGATCAAGTACGCAGCCGACGGGTTCATGGTTTCACCCACGATCGCCCGCCAGTGGGCGGCAGGGGTGCCGGAGCTTCACGCCCAGCCTGGCTTCTCCGATGCGTTCATGCCGCGTGGGCGCGCGCCCGAGCCCGGCGAAAAGTTTTCTTTCCCCGCACAGGCGAAGACGCTGCAGCGTATCGCCGAAACCAAAGGAGAGGCGTTCTACCGCGGCGAGCTTTCCGAGAAAATCACCGCCTTCGCCAAGCAGCATGGCGCGGCACTCAGCCTCGATGACATGGCATCGCACAAGAACGATTGGGTCGATCCGATCGGCATGGACTACCGCGGTTACACGCTCCACGAGATCCCGCCCAACGGTCAGGGCATCGCAGCGCTTATCGCTCTGGGCATTCTCGAGAACTTCGACGTCGAAGCCCTCGCTGTTGATTCGGTCGAGAGCCTGCACCTCCACATCGAAGCGATGAAGCTCGCCTTCGCTGATACGTACGAATACGTCTCGGATCCTGCGACGATGCGTGTAAAGACCGCGGAGATGCTCAACAAGGATTACCTCAGGGAACGCTCGAAGCTCATCGATCTGAAAAAAGCGCAGACGCCGACCTTCGGGCGCCCCAGCAAAGGCGGCACCGTGTATTTAACGGCCGCCGATGAATCCGGAATGATGGTTTCATTCATCCAGTCGAATTTTTCAGGATTCGGATCGGGCGTGGTCGTACCCGGCACCGGCATCAGCCTTCAGAACCGCGGTTCGGGCTTCAGCCTAAAGCCCGACCACGCGAACGTCGTCGCACCCCGCAAGCGCCCTTTCCACACGATCATCCCCGGCTTCGTGACACGCAATGGACAACCGCTGATGAGCTTCGGCGTCATGGGCGGGTCGATGCAGGCGCAAGGCCACACGCAGGTGATGACACGGATGGTCGACTACAAGCAAAACCCACAGGCAGCGGCGGACGCGCCGCGCTGGCGCATCGACACCGGCGTCAAAGTCGGGATCGAATACGGCGTCCCCGCGGATGTGATCGCGGGCTTGAGCGCGCGTGGTCACCATATTACCCAGGCCGACCGCTGGTCGACCGATTTCGGCCGCGCACAGCTCATCTACAAGATGGGCGACGACGGCTACTTCGGCGCTTCGGAGCGGCGCACGGACGGCCAGGCGGTGGGGTACTAAGGAACCTAGTTCCTCAGCGGCTTCGACGTCTTGAGCATGTGCTCAATACGCGCATGAGTTTTTTGGCTTCGACATAACCTGAAGGTTAGTCTCCGCCGAAAAACACGAGCTCGATTCCATCGATAAGCCACTCAATTCCTGAGTGGCTTTCCCGTCTTGAGCATATGCTCAATACGGGCCTGTGTTTTTTCAGTCGCGATGAGCTGCATGAAAGCCTCGCGTTCCAGCCGAAGGAACCACTGCTCGTCGACGACGCTGCCGCTTTCGACTTCGCCGCCGCACATTACTTCTGCGACTTTCGATCCGATCAGGTAATCGTGCTCTGAGATATGCCCGCCTTCGCGCATGTTCACCATGTAGGCCTTGATGGTACCGATCGCGTTGCGTCCGGCAGCCGGGATAGCCTTTTGCGGTAGCGGCGGGCGGTATCCCGTCTCCGCGAGCGCCCTCAACTGCGCTTTTGCAACGTGCAGGAGCTCATAGCGGTTCATGACGATCGTGTCGGTCGGGCGCAGATAACCGAGCTCCCGCGCGTGTTCCGCGCTGCGTGAGACTTCCGCCATGGCGACGGTGCGTAAATATTTCTGGATGAACGGGCCGATGTCGCCGCCTTTGGCATCCGCCGCCGCACGCATCGCGAATTCCTTGCACCCACCGGCACCTGGCAGGAGCCCGACGCCGGCCTCGACCAGACCGATATAGCTTTCGAGCGTCGCAACTGCACGGTCGCAATGCATGACGAACTCGCAGCCGCCGCCGAGTGCCAGTCCATCGACTGCCGCCACCGTCGGCACCATCGAAAATTTCAGCGCCTGAGTCGTCTGCTGGAACTGGCGAAGGAGCTGCTCGACTTCCGCGAGGCGGCCTGCCATGAGCTGATCTGCGATGCCCATCTGCCGCGCCGCCCTGAGCGCGAGCGATTCCGCTGCACGGCGCACGCTTCTCATGAGCTTGCCAAGCATCGATGGCGGTTTGCGCTCAGCGCCATTGTGCGTTTTCTTCAGATTTGCGCCGATCGAAAACGGCGGCTCGGTCTGCCAGATTACGAGGCCTATCCACCTCTGCTCGGCCTCGGCGATCGCGCGCTGAACGCCTTCCAGCACGTCACCCCCGATGGCATGCATGCGCGATTTGAAGCTGAGGATCGCGATGTCATCACCGGTATGCCAGCACCGCACTGCATCCGTTTCGAAAATCGTTTCTCCCGAGGGCGTATCGTCGCCCAACAGAGTCGCCGGAAAAGGCTGACGCCGATAAACGGGAAGCCTGGAACGCGCTTCATAAGAATGCGCCATGGCGGAGTACGAGCCTTGCGGCAAATGCACGCCCGTGCGGCTTGCCTCGGTCGCCCACGCCGGCAGCGGAACGGCGGCCATCGTTTTGCCGTTCGCGATGTCGCTCGCAATCCAGCCCGCGATACTTTGCCAGCCGGCGGCCTGCCAGATCTCGAACGGCCCCCGGTCCCAGCCGAAACCCCAGCGGATCGCAAAGTCGAGATCGCGCGCGTTGTGCGCAATTTCCGCGAGATGCACCGCGCAGTAGTGCCACGCATCCCGATAGATCGACCAGAGGAAACGCGCCTGCGGGTGGTCGCTGGCACGCAACGCTTCGAAGCGGCGGACGACGTCTTTGATCTTGAGTATTCCCGCCACGCCTTCGTCGACGCCGCTGCCCGAGGCCCTGTACGAGCCGGTTGCGCTATCGAGCACGTGAATATCCCCACCCACCTTCTGGTAGACGCCGCGGCGCGTCTTCTGCCCGAGGGCGCCTTCGTCAACCAGAAGCTGCATCCACGGCGGCACGTCATAATAGCGATGCCATGGATCGTTCGGCAGCGTTTGCTTCATCGTATCCACGACGTGCGCGAAGGTATCCAGACCGACGACGTCGGCCGTACGGAAGGTGGCGCTCTTCGGGCGGCCGATCAGCGCCCCCGTCAGCGCATCGACGGTGTCGAAGCCGATGCCCAGCCGCTCGGCGTGGTGGATCGTTGCCAGCAGTGAGAAAACGCCGACACGGTTCGCAATGAAGTTCGGCGTGTCCTTCGCGCGCACCACGCCTTTGCCAAGCGTGGTAACGAGGAAGGCTTCGAGTGCGTCGAGAAGTGCGGGGTCTGTCTGCGCAGCCGGAATCAATTCGACGAGGTGCATGTAGCGCGGCGGGTTAAAGAAATGCACGCCGCAGAAGCGCTGCCGAAGCTCCAGAGGAAACGCCTCCGCCAACTGATTGATCGAAAGACCCGACGTGTTGCTCGCGAATATCGTGTGCTCCGCGAGATGTGGCGCGACCTTCGCATACAACTCGGCTTTCCAGTCGAGGCGCTCAGAGATCGCCTCGATCACCAGATCGCATTCGCCCAGGAGTGCCAGATGCTCGGCATAGTTCGCGGGCATGATCTGACTCACGCGCGCGGGTGTGGCAAGGGGGCTTGGCTCGAGCTTGCGCAGGCTATCGATAGCCTTCTTTACGTTCGCATTCGGATCCCCTTCCTTCGGCGGGAGCTCGAAGAGGTAGGTCGCGATGTTGGCGTTGGTGAGGTGCGCTGCGATCTGCGCGCCCATGACACCCGCGCCGAGAACGGCGGCTTTTCGTACAGTGAAACGCGGGGTGATGGGCATTAGTTGAGGCGCGAAACAACACGCGGGCGTCGGTTCGCGTCGACGGCGACGTACGTCAGCACGGCCTCGGTTACTTTGACACCGCCTTCACTCGACGAGCGGTTCTGTGCGTACACCTCAACGCCGACCGTGATCGAAGTGCGGCCGACGCGGACGACTTCTGAATAGAAGCTCACTATATCTCCCACGAACACCGGCTGCTTGAACACGAAGGAATTCACGGCGACTGTAGCTACGCGACCTTTCGCTACCCGCATCGCAGGCACCGCGCCGGCGAGGTCGACCTGCGCCATGATCCAGCCACCAAAAATGTCGCCGGTATGGTTCGCATCCGCCGGCATGGGGATCACCCGGATGGTGGGCTCTTTGGCAGGCAGGCTCATTGTCGGACGGGAATCATCCATTGCTCAATGTCCTGAGTACATGCGGTCAATTTCCGCGTTGAATTTTTCCATGACTTTATTGCGCTTCACTTTCATGGTCGGGGTGAGCAGGCCGTTCTCGATCGACCACGGCTCGAAGGTGACGATCGCGCGGCGAACCTGCGCATACCCCGGCAGCGCTTTAAGCTGCTGGGCGATGCGCGCGAGGACGTGGTTCTGCAGCACCTTGTCCTGCGGCCTCGCACCGGCCGGAAGTCCCTTCTCCACAGCCGTTTTTTTCCATTGCTCAGCGCTCAGCACTGCAACGATGCTCAGGAAAGCCTTGCCTTCGCCGAGCAGCATCACCTGCTCGAAAAGCGAGTCGCGAAGCACGGCGCTCTCGACATCGATCGGCGCAATTTTCTCCCCGTTCGATAGCACGATGATCTCTTTAAGCCTGCCGGTTATGAATACATGGCCCCGCTCATCGATGCGCGCGATATCGCCGGAATTGAGCCAGCCGTCTTCTGCAATGATCTCGCGCGTCGCTTGCATGTTCTCCCAGTAGCCGAGCATTACATTGGGCCCCCTGATCAGCAGCGCGCCGTGTGCGCCAAGCTTCACCTCGACGCCGGGTATCGGGCAACCAACGCTCGCCGGCAGATTGTCCGCAGGCCGGTTTGCGCAACTCACAGGGGATGATTCGGTCATGCCGTAACCCTGCAGCACTGGAAGTCCCAATCCAATGAACACCCGCGAAACATCGGGCATCAGCGCGGCGCCGCCGGAGATCGCGACTTTCAGGCGGCCGCCAAGGCGCGCGAGCACTTTGGCTGCGACGAGTTTCTCGAGCACGGGCCAGATGAGAAACGACAGCTTCCACGGACCGCGCCCCTGCTGGTGCTCGAATCGCGCATACCCCACGTCGACTGCACGGTTGAAAAGCTTTTTCCTTGCAGGCGGACCGTCATCGAGCTTGGTGCGGATCGCCGCCAGTACCCGCTCGTAGATGCGCGGCACCGAAACCAGCACGGTTGGCCTGATGGTTTGCAGATCCTCTGAAAGCTGCTGGATCGAACGCGCGTAGGCGGTCGTCGAGCCGGCCATCATGGCGAGATAGTAGCCGCAGGTGCGCTCGAATGTATGCGAGAGCGGCAGGAACGAAAGAAACACGTCCTCGTGCCCCGTGGCCAGCACGCCGGTAAGGCAGGCGTGAACGTTCGTGAGAATGTTGTGATGCGAAAGCATTACGCCTTTGGAGCGACCGGTGGTGCCCGAGGTGTACACGATCGTCGCCAGGTCTCCACGGTCCTGCGGCACGTGCTGCGCCCCTTCGTGCACTTCCGGCAACCACTCACCCAGAGCGATGAGCCGCGGCTCAGTGCTGTCGCTGATCGACTTAACGGCAACCAGTCGCATGAGGCCAGTCAACTGCTCTCGCACGCTCGCGAGTGACTTCCACTGTTCCTCGCCTTCGAAGAACAGCGCCTTGCAGCCCGCGTTGCTGAGAATGTAGGCGATGTTCTCGGGGCGATCCTGCGTGTACAGAGGCACGACGACGACACCCAGTCCGAGCGCCGCGATGTCGCACATGACCCACTCGGGCATGTTGCGAAGCCAGATCGCAATGCGGTCTCCGCGTGTAATGCCGTCGCGCTGGAAAGCCGCCTGCCAGCACGCGACATGAGCGTCCATGTCTTGCCAGGTGTACTCTCGCCACGAATCCTGCGCGTGGTAGCGATACGCGACGAGACCGGGTGTGTGTTTCACACGCTCTCGAAAAAGCCCGTTTAGCGTGACGGCGCTTTCAACCGGTATTACGTGAGCCGAGTCAGTCATCGCTGCCATGCGCCCTCCTCCGTCATCATGCCACGTCGAATCTCACTGCCTGCGTCGTCTGGTAGATTTCCGTTCGTCCCAGATCCTTCGGAAAATCGTCGACCATGATTACTTTGCGCCGAAGCGCGCGCGCACGCTCGACGCGCTCCATGTCCTGCTTTGTGATCGCGCCGCGGGTCAGTGCCGCCGCGAGATCGCCGCGGGCATCCGTTTCACCCGGTGCATCGTGTCGTGCCGCGCGTATCTTCGCCTCGAGGGGCTCGGCATCGATCACGGCAGCCAGTGCCGCCTCGAGCACTGCAATCGCATCGGAGTCCTGCGTTGGAACAAACATGCCTGCGGTGAGTCGCTCGCGCGCGGGCCCGGGCTGCAGAACGAGGCCGCAGACGCGGTGCGCCAGCGAGTCGCTCGGGCCGTTAAATTCGCGTCCCCACGGAAAAACGATCAAACGCAGCAGGAACGGCACGGCGCGCCCCGGCATGTTTTCAAACAGTCCATAGAAAGCCTCCTGCACGCGTTGAAGTGCGTCCTGCACGGACCAGTCCAGCAGCACCCCGTCTTCGTCCGGCCGGCCGTCGTCCTCGAAGCGTTTCAACGCGCAGGAAGCGAGATAGAGCTGGCTCAGGATATCGCCCAGCCGTGCGGACAGGCGCTCACGTCGCTTGAGTTCACCGCCCAGCACGAGCATCGCAACATCCGCTGTAAACGCGAAGCCGCTCGAGAGTCGCGTGAGCTGCTGATAGTAGCGGCGCGCCGGCGCTCGCACGGGCACGCCCAGGAAGGCTGCGCGCGTCAGACCCGTCCAAAACGCGCGTGCCATATTGCAGATGACGAAGCCCGCGTGCGCGAAGAGCGCAGCGTCGAAAGCCGTAAGGCCCCGAGATTCGTCTGCATCGGCGACGGCTGCGATCTCACGCAGCACATAGGGATGCCCCCGAATCGCGCCCTGCCCGAATATGATCATCGATCGCGTCAGAATGTTTGCGCCTTCAACGGTGATCGCGATCGGCGCCTGCTGGTAGGCGCGGCCGAGATAATTGCCCGGACCGAGGCAGATGCCTTTGCCGCCGTGCACGTCCATTGCATCGTTGA
The DNA here is from genome assembly GCA_046595235.1 of Burkholderiales bacterium. Lineage (GTDB taxonomy): Bacteria > Pseudomonadota > Gammaproteobacteria > Burkholderiales > SG8-41 > JAQGMV01. The sequence continues at coordinate 9,179 of JBKJPI010000215.1, forward strand.
TGACCTGCCGGCCGCGTTCGGTCAGATGATATTTGACGATTGCCGAGATCACCGACGGTTTCTCGCCAAGGTCCACGGCACCGGCCGTCATGATCCGCGCCGCATCCATGATGTAGAGATTTCCTGCGATCCGCGCGAGCGCTTCCTCCACACCTTCGAAGCGGCCGATGGCGATGTTGAACTGCTGCCGGACGCGCCCGTACGCGCCCGTCGTGCGGGTGCACAGCTTCGCGACTCCCACGGCGCTCGCCGGCAGCGAGATCGCACGGCCGGCGGCCAGGCAGTTCATGAGCATCTTCCAGCCCTGCCCGACATGTTCAACGCCGCCGATGACGCACTCCATGGGAACGAATACGTTGCGCCCCCAGTTCGGGCCGTTCATGAAAGCCGCGTCGAGTGGAATGTGCCGGCGGCCGATATTCACACCTTCGAGCGCAGTCGGGATGAGCGCGAGGGTGATTCCGAGATCGCGGCTCCCGCCAAGCAGTCTGTCCGGATCGTAGAGGCGGAAGGCGAGTCCGAGCAGTGTCGCGATCGGCCCCAGCGTGATGTAGCGCTTCTCCCAGGTCAGCCGGATCCCAAGGATGCCCTCACGGCCTTGCCACGTGCCCCGGCTTACGATGCCGAAATCGGGAATGTTGCCGGCGTCTGATCCCGCATCGGGGCTCGTTAGCGCGAAGCATGGCACGTCGATCCCGCGCGCGAGACGCGGCAGGTAGTGCTGCTTCTGCTCGGGTGTCCCGTAATGCAGGAGAAGCTCTGCGGGGCCGAGCGAGTTCGGGACCATCACCGATATGGCGGCCGTTCCGCTGCGCGTCGTGAGCTTCATGATGACTGCTGAGTGCGCGAGTGCAGAAAAGCCGAGGCCGCCATACGCCTTCGGGATGATCATTCCCACAAAGCCTTGATCCTTGATGAGCTGCCAGGCGGCGACGGGAAGATCGTGCCGGTTATGGGAAATGTCCCAGTCGTCGAGCAGCGTGCACAGCTCTTCGACCGGGCCGTTGATGAAGGCGCGTTCCTCGGCGGTCAACGTCGGCACCGGCAGGGCGAGCAGCTTCTTCCAGTCGGGGTGGCCACTGAAGAGCTCGCCGTCCCACCACACTGTGCCGCTCTCGATCGCTTCCTGCTCGGTCGGCGATATGGCGGGAAGGACGCGTCTGAAGACGGCGCGTAGTGGCCGGCTCAGGACTGCGCGGCGCAACGGGGTGCGATTGAAAAGCAGTGCCACGATCGCGAACGCGCCCCATGTGGCGGCGATCCACAGGGCAGGCAGCGGCCGAAAGTAAATTGCAAGACCGACTGCGACCGCTGCGGCGAGCGTCCATACGAGGGCCGACGCGCGATGATAGGCAAGAATCCAGAGCACCGCGATCGCCATAAGAGCGAGCAGCCCCGCAATCAAGAAGGATTCTCGTCGGCAGCAAACGCGCGCGGACGTAACCGCGCCGATCGGTTCTTCATGCGCGTATTTTACGCTACGGCTCGAGCCCCGAAATTGCATGAGCCGGGTTCGCCACTTGGCGTACCATCGGCGCTACCGTGAAAAAGGATGCATGAATGAGTGAGCCGTGGATCGGCATTGGGCTCGTGGCGGCGACATTCACCGCGCTGCTCGCGATATTCAGCATCATCGGTCCGATGCTGAAGCCCGAAGTGCTGCGAAAAGGATTGCACATATCAATGGGGCTCACGACGCTGAGCTTTCCGTGGCTCTTCGACACCGCGTGGCCCGTCGTGCTCGTGGCCGGCGCCAGCGCACTGGCGTTTCTTTCGTTTCGAACGCAGTTCGTGCTCTTTCGCAGGCTCTCGACCGCCATGCGAGGTATCAAGCGCGTTTCCGTCGGCGAGTATTGCTTCGTCGCGGCCACCTGCATCGTATTCGCGCTCGCCGACGACGATCCGGTTCTTTACTGCATACCGATCCTGCTGCTCACGCTCGCTGATTCCGCAGCCGCGCTCGTCGGTACGACCTGGGGAACGCATCGCTACCTCACGCTGGGCGACTACAAGACACTGGAAGGCAGTGCGGCGTTTTTCGTCGTTGCCTTCGCCTGCATCGCAGTACCGCTGGCGTGGTTTACTCCGGCGTCCAACCCCGAATCGATGGCGGTGGCAGCGCTGATCGCCTTCGCGGTGACGGTGCTGGAGGCCGCAGTCGGGGGTGGCTTCGACAACCTGCTCGTGCCGCTCGGCGCATTCGCCGCGATCAAGGCGACGGGGCTTACGGTCGGGCAACCGGACGCACTCGAGAGCGGCTCACCGCTCGTCGTCGCTGGCCTCTCGGTCGCGGCGGCACTCCTCGTCCTGCTCGTTGCCGTGCTTGCCTCGTGGCGGCGCACGACAGCACTCGGCGGCGACGCGGCGAAGCGTTAGAACTGGCCTTCCGGAAGCGCCATCACGCTCGACGCGCCCGATATGACCGTGTCGGCATACGCGCGAGCCTGCGGAAGGATGTGTTCGGCGTAAAAGCGCGCAGTGTCGAGCTTGGCCAACAGGAAATCGCGATCGCTCGCGACATCATTCAGTTTTGCGCTCGCTATGACCGCGGCCTTCATCATGAGCCATCCACCGGCGACGACACCGAAGAGTTTGAGGTAAGGCACTGCAACGCCAGACGCGGCTTTCGCGTCGCGCGGGTAGGTCTCGACGACCCAACGCGTCGCGGATTCAAGTGAATCCATGGCGGCTCCAAAGTTGTCACGGGCCGCAGAATAGGCGTCGCCGAGTCCACCCAGCGACGCATGCACTTCGCGCATCTCAGCGGTCAGCGCGAACGCAGTGGACCCTTTCTCGAAAGCGATCTTGCGGCCTATGAGATCGTTCGCCTGAATACCCGTCGTACCTTCATAGATCGTCGTGATGCGCGCGTCACGCAGGTACTGCGCGGCGCCGGTCTCCTCGATGTATCCCATGCCGCCGTGCACCTGCACGCCGAGAGACGCGACTTCGACGCCGCATTCGGTGCACCAGCCTTTGACGATCGGCGTCAGGAGGTCGACGAGCGCCCCGCTCCGCCGCTGCTCGGACGGCTCCGGATGATGCCGCGAGCGATCGAGCGCTGACGCCGCGACGTACGCGAGCGCGCGCATGGCTTCGGTCTGCGCCTTCATCGTGAGGAGCATCCGCCTGACGTCGGGGTGCTGAATGATGGTCACGCGCTCGCCGGCTTCCGTATTGCGGGCCTGCGTGATCTCGCGGCCCTGAACCCGCGTTCGCGCGTATTCGAGCGCGTGTTGATAAGCCCGTTCGGCCAGCCCGATGCCTTCCACACCGACGCCGAGACGCGCATGGTTCATCATCGTGAACATGTACTGCAGCCCGCGATTCTCCTCGCCGACCAGGTAACCTTTCGCGCCGTCCTTTTCGCCGTAAGAGAGCACGCAGGTCGGGCTCGCGTGGATTCCCATCTTGCGCTCGATCGAAACGCACGTGATGTCGTTGCGCTCACCGAGCGTGCCATCGTCGTTGACAAGGCGCCTCGGCACGATGAAAAGTGAAATGCCTTTCACGCCTTCAGGCGCATCGGGCGTGCGCGCCAGAACGAGGTGCACGATGTTCTCGGTGAGATCGTGCTCGCCCCAGGTAATAAAGACTTTCGTGCCCCGCAGACGGTAGTGGTCGCCGTGAGGCACCGCCTGCATTCGCACCGCCGAGAGATCCGAGCCCGCCTGCGGCTCGGTCAGGTTCATCGTGCCGGACCACTCACCTGAGGTGAGCTTGCCGAGGAAGAGCCTCTGCTGCATGGGAGTGGCATGCCGCTTCATCGCCTCGAGGACGCCGGACGTGAGCATGGGCGCGAGGCAGAAAGCCATGTTCGCGCTGTTCCACATCTCGTGCACCGGCATTGCCGCGAGGTGCGGCAGTCCCTGCCCCCCATACGCGGGGTCGCCTGTGAGACCGTTCCAACCCGCTTCGATGAACTTCCGATACGCCTCGACGTAACCGTCCGGCGCGGCGACAACACCCCCGGTAAGCGTCGCAC
>JBKJPI010000436.1:0-7638 GCA_046595235.1 Burkholderiales bacterium
CACGCAGCCGGGGCTCCTCATCTGCGGTGCGGATTCGCACACCTCCACCCATGGCGCGTTCGGTTGTCTCGCATTTGGTATCGGCGCATCGGAAATGATGCACGTTATGACGACGCAGATGATCTGGCAGCGGAAGCCCGGCACGCTGCGGGTGACCGTTGACGGCGCGCTGTCGCGGCACGTGTCAGCCAAGGACGTGATCCTGGCGATCATCGAGCGAATCGGGGTCGGCGGCGGCAGTGGCCACGTCATCGAATACGCGGGGTCCGCGATTCGCTCGATGTCGATGGAAGCGCGCATGACCCTCTGCAACATGTCGATCGAAGGCGGTGCGCGCGCGGGGATGGTCGCACCGGATGCAACGACGTTCGCATACATGGAAGGGCGGCCTTTCGCGCCGAAAGGACGATCGTGGGACGCAGCGCTGGCGAGCTGGAAGATGCTGCCGAGCGACGAAGGTGCAACGTTCGACCGTGAGGTGGCGCTCGACGGTGCCGCCATCGCACCGATGGTGACGTGGGGTACCAATCCCGAGCAGGCCGGAGCGGTCACGGGGCGCGTGCCCGATCCCGAGGGGATTGAGGACATGAACCAGCGGGCCGAATACGCTGCGGCCCTCGATTACATGGGGCTGGCCGCGAGCATGGCGCTGCAGGACATCAAGGTCGATCGCGTGTTCATCGGCTCGTGCACGAACGGACGCATCGAGGATATTCGCGCGGCCGCGGAAGTGGCGCGGCTCGGGACTGCAAAAGTGCCCGCGTGGGTCGTCCCCGGGTCGCGGCTGGTGCAGAAGCAGGCAGAGCGCGAGGGCCTCGATACGATCCTGCTCAACGCGGGGTTCGAGTGGAGGGAGCCCGGGTGCTCGCTGTGCACTGCGATCAATGGCGACCAGCTGCAGCCCGGAGAGCGTTGCGCGTCGACTTCGAACCGGAACTTCCGCGGCCGGCAGGGCACCGGGAGCCGCACGCACCTCATGAGTCCCGCAATGGCTGCCGCCGCTGCCATCACGGGGCATCTCACGGATGTCCGGGAGCTCCTGGAGTAAGGATGCAGCCATTCACCACCCTTACCGCCATCGCTGCGCCCATCGACGAGCCAAACGTCGACACCAACCAGATCTGTCCGACGCGCTTCAACAAGGTTCCGCGCGGTCCGAAATACGCCGAGGTTCTTTTCCATGACAGGCGCTTCGACGCCGACGGACGCGAGAAGGATTTCATCCTCAATCGTGAGCCTTACCGCAAAGCACAGATCATCGTCGCCGATCGCAACTGGGGCACCGGCTCGTCCCGTGAGAGCGCGGTGTATGCGCTTTACGAGTTCGGCATCCGGTGTGTGATCGCGTCGAGCTTCGGCGATATCCACGCGAACAACTGCTACCGCAATGGGCTGCTGCCAGTGGTCCTTTCTGAAGACACGGTTTTCAGGATTCGCGGCAAGCTGCATGAGCGGACCGGCGCTACGATCACGGTGGATCTCGCGGCGCAGACAGTCACCGATCCTGCAGGCGTGGTGCACCCGTTCGCCATTCATGCCGTGCGCAGGAAGTGTCTGCTCGAAGGCCTCGACGACATCGCCAGAACCCATCAGTACAGCGAGCGCTTTGCGATGTTCGAAGACGTGTACCGGGCTGAACGGCCATGGCTTTACGCCGAGGCCGCAGTCGAGCCACCCCAGACTTAAGAGCGTGTCCGACTTGCCCTCGGACCGCCACTCGAAGGAAAGGAGGTTACGGAGGGAAACCATCGGTTTCCTTCTGTTCGTGGGGCGGCGAGGCCCGAGCGAAGGCGAGCGCCGCCCTAGACCGCGAGCGCCTCGCGCGTGAGATCGGATAAGCGCGCCTTCTGCTTCCCGGCCGCATCGAAATTGTCCGGGTCGAGCCAGTGGGTGAACGCGGCCTCGAGCAAAGGCCACTCGCTGTCGATCACTGCGTACCACGCGGTGTCGCGACTGCGGCCTTTGTGAATGACGTGCTGCCGAAAGATGCCCTCATAACTGAACCCGAGGCGTTCGGCGGCGGCCCGTGAGGGTGCGTTCAGGGAATGGCACTTCCATTCATAGCGCCGATAACCCGTCCCGAACGCATTACGCATCATGAGAAACATGGCCTCTGTCGCGGCGCGCGTACGCTGAAGGCGCGGCGAAAACGCGAGGTGCCCGACTTCGATCACTCCTGAAGCCGGCTCGATGCGCATATAGCTGGCGACGCCGACGGCTTTGCTGGACGCGCTGTCGATGATCGCGAAGAACAATGGGTCAGCACCGCCGTACACACCGTCTAGCCATTTGCGATAGCTCTCGAGACTGTCGAACGGTCCGCAGGCCAGATAGGTCCACATGCGTCCGTCTCTATCGAGAGCGTTCGCCGCGTGCAGGTCCGCAGCATGGTCGTCAGGCGTGAGTGGCTCCAGCCTGCAGTAGCGTCCTGCCATCGCTACGCGAGCCGGCGGTGCAGGCGACTTCCAACCAGGAACAGGAAGGCCGATCGCTTGTCCGAGCGCGTTGGTATCCGTTTTCATGATCTTGCCACGAGTTTCAGCGCGCCCCACAGTACAAGGAGGCCGCAGGCAACGCTTCCGAAAACGTTCAGCGCCGCGATCAATACGTCTCCACGCCGCAGCAGGAAGACCGTTTCGAGCCCGAACGCGGAGAAGGTTGTGAAGCCACCGAGGATGCCGACGAACAGAAACAGCCGCGCGTCCGGTGAAAAGAAATGGTACCGCTCCGCAAGACCTGCCGCGATGCCTGCAACAAGACAGCCAGCGACGTTGACTGCGAACGTTCCTGCCGGAAACTTCCAGTCAGCGCTGTGTGCTATCACCCATGTTCCGATCCGGTAACGGGCAACCGAGCCGAACGCGCCGCCAAGCGCCACGAGAAGGATCGCTTTCATCGCGGACGCTTTGGATCACGGACGGGAGGCAGGACGGGGAGTCGGGCCATGGCGCGCGCTCTTCTTGTCGAAGCGGCAATGGTAGCCAGCCGGTCCGTGCGGCGCAATCGCTCATCCCCACCGCATATAATGCGCAACTCAGCGGACAGCGCCGCAAACCTTACTTCCAGCAGAGCCCACGATGAACCCATCCCAGCGCCTCAAATATTCCGCAATCATCGACCGTCCGCCACTGAAAGCGCCTGGAGGCGCACGTGTGATCGTATGGCCTATCGTGAACGCGGAAGTGTGGGACATCTCGCGTCCAATGCCGCGCCAGGTGCTTCCCCCGCCCACCGGCGTGACGCAGCTTCCCGATCTGCCGCACTGGGCGTGGCACGAATACGGAATGCGCGTCGGCTTCTGGCGCCTGAAGGACGCACTCGACAACCTCGGCATCACACCCACACTTTCAGTGAACGCGCGCGTGTGCATCGACTATGAGCGCGTGGCTCGCGCAGCGCGCGACAGCGGGTGGGAATTCATGGGGCACGCGTACGACCAGCGGCCGACGCACGCGGAGCCCGATCAGCGCGCAATGATCCAGAAAACCGTTAACGTTATTCGCGAGTACACGGGCAAGCAGCCGGTCGGGTGGCTGGGACCCGGCCTCACGGAGACCCTTTACACACCGGATCTTCTCTCCGAGGCGGGAATTCGGTACATCGCCGACTGGGTCATCGATGACGAGCCGTGCGAGATCGAGACTGCGCACGGGCGTGTCGTCGCGATGCCTTATACGGTTGAGCTCAACGACATCCCGATGATGATGGTCCAGCATCATCAGGCGAGCGAATTCGAAACGCGCTGCCTCGACTATTTCGAGCGCGTCTACGCAGAAGGGGAGAAGCGCCCGAAGATCATGGCGATCGCGGTGCACCCGTATATTTCAGGCGTGCCTCACCGCATCAAATACTTCGAGCGTGTATTCGCAGCGCTCAAGCAGAAGGAAGGCGTACTGTTCTGGACCGGAGAACAAATCCTGGAGTGGTTCGAACGCTCGGTGCAGAATCAAAACAAATAACGGCGTGCTTAAGACAGGTACTCGAAAAGCTTCGGGTCCAGCGCCTTGCGGTGTTTTGCGACCACGGGCTCGACGGCCTTCACGAAGGCCTCTCGTTCCGCTGCGCTGAGCCGGATTACCTCGTTGTCTGTCTCATTCATCTGCGCGAGCACTTCGTCGTCTTCCTGTGCCGCAAGCTTATGCTGGTGCGCAGTTGCTTCGCGGCCGGCAACGTCGATCGCCTGCTGGAGCTCACGCGGCCAACCCCCGTATTGCGCATTGCTGCAAATGAGGGCGCTGGTGCCGAAGAAGTGGCCCGATAGCGTGAAGTAGCGATGGTAGTGGTGGACGTTGAAGTTGAACGAATTCGTGAGCGGATTTTCCTGCGCCTCGAAGCGCTCGGTCGCGATCTGCTCGACGAACTCTTTGATGTCCACGGGGATGGGCTCGAATCCGAATGCGCCGAGCGTTTCTCCGTGCAACTCGCTCATCTGCGTTCGGATGCGCAGCCCGGCGCAGTCGGCAGGCATATGGATGGGCCGCACTCGGTTCGTGATGTGCCGAAAGCCGTTGTCCCAGAAACCGAGCGCGCGAAACGGCGTGCGCTCCTGCATGCGTGCTGTGAGCAGATCGCCGAAATCGCCGGTGAGCGCATGAATCGCGCATGCGCGGTCACGCACAACATACGGAAGCTCGAATATCGTGAGCTCCGGCACCGCCTTGGCGAAGCGCACGGTCGATATGTAGCAGAGCGCGAGCTCACCATTCTCGACCATCAACGGCAGATCGCCTGAAGGACGGCCGAGCGCGAGCACGTCGGGTATGAGCTCGAAGTCGACGAGCGCACCGGCTTCGCGCTCGAGCACTTCGCCGAAGCGCACCGCGCCGCGCGTGTGAACGGAGTTTGGTCCCTGGTATCCGCCGAGCTTGATTTTTATCCTGTGCATGAGCGCGATGTCCGTTGATTTTGCGCGACTATAGCAGCTCGTAATGCGGGGTCGCATGGTATCCTCGAATGCGAATTCAAGAGGAGGATTGGATGTTCGATCTGAATTTGACGCCCGATCAAATCGAGTTCCGCGATACCGTCAGAGACTTCGTCCTAAATGAGGTCAAGCCGGCCGCGATTCTTCCTGCGCGCCTCGAGCCCTTTGCGAAACCGCTGCTGTTCGGTCTTCTGGACGATGCCTCACGAATGGGACTTAGGACGCTGTCCCTGTCCGAGGCCGCCGGCGGTGCGGGTGCCGACATGCTGACTACCTGCATCGTGCTCGAAGAGCTCGGCGCGGGGGACGTCGATCTTGCGATGACATTGGGGCTCACCCAGGGCCTGGCTCACGCGCTCTTCGACGAGTCGATGACGGCTGAGCAGCGCGGCACATACGCAAACGCGTTCCAGGACGAGCGCTACCATCTCGCCCTGGTCGAAGCCGAAGGCGGCGCAGGTGCAGGCTGGCGCTATCACCGCAATGAGGAAGCTGACGGCGGCTCAGGCCCCGTCGCAGTGAAGCAAGGCAACGGCGAGTGGCTGCTGACCGGCACGGTAGCTTTCGTTCCTAATGCACCGGTCGCCAAAATGTTCGTGGTGCAGGCGAGAACCGACCCGAAGAAAACCGGGCGCAATGGAATTACAACCCTCCTCGTGCCGGCCGGAAGCAAAGGTTTGCGCGTGGTGGATGTCGAGAGCGCCACGGATGCTGCCGGCGCGCAGCAGATGACGCGCTGGCATCATGGCTGCGGCGCTGCCGTGCATTTCGAGAACTGCCGCGTTCCCGCAACGGGTATTGTCGGCAGGGAAGGACAAAGTCCCCTGGCCGGCGAGGCCCTGGGGATACGTACCGGACTTCAGATCGCGGCGGTGAACTTAGGTCTCGGCCGCTGTGCATACGACGCTGCGGTGGATTACGCCAGGATGCGGATTCAGGGCGGACGTCCCATCATAGAACACCAGGCCATCGGCACCATCCTTGCCGACAGCGCGATCAAGCTCGAACTCGCACGCAACATGCTCTGGAAAGCGGCGTGGGCTGTCGACAACGGCGCTACGGCGACCGACCCGCGCGCGCTCGACCTGCCGTTGCACACGATCGCCCGCGTCTACACCGCAGAGGCTGTACTCGAAGTCGCGCTCGGCGCCGCGGAATGTTTCGGTGCGATGGGTGTCATGCGTGACATGCCGCTTCAGAAATACGTTCACGACGCACACGTATTCATGTACGGGGCGGACCACGACAGCGCAACCAAGCTTGAAATCTCGGAAGCACTGGCGGGCTTTCAGCGCCAGGCCGCCGCCTGATCTGTAGAGAGAATCGATCGCATGGATTTTTCCCTGAACGAAGAGCAGCGCGGCTGGCAGATGGAGGCGCGCAGATTTGCCGAAGACGAGATCCGCCCGCGATCGCTTAAACGCGATCAGATCGAAAACCCGAAGGAAACGTGGGATTGGGACGTCATCGAGAAAGGCTCGAAGCTCGGCTTTCGCACACTTGCCGTGCCGAAGGACTGGGGTGGCCCCGGCGCCGATTTTGTGACGCAGGCCATCGTCATGACGGAGCTCGCGAAAGGCGACAGCGCGATCTCGAAAGCCTTCAGCCAGAACTGGAAATGGAGCCACCTCATCGCGCGCTCCTGCACGCAGGATCAGAAAGAACGCTTCCTGCGCGCGTTCATGGCGGACGACAGATATCTCATGGGCCGGGGGATTACCGAGCCCAACGCCGGCTCAGACAATCGCATGCCGCCCCCTGATGCACCCAAGGCCGGCTATCGACTGAGAGCGGAGCGTCAGGGTGACGAGTGGGTGCTCAATGGCGAGAAGTGCTTCATCGCCAATGGCAGTGTCGGTTCCCTCTTCTTCGTGGACGCGCGCACGAACCCGGAGGTCAACGTGCGGCAGGGCGGAACGCTTTTCATGGTGCCGAAGGGCACACCGGGCTTTCGCGTCGGCAAGGTTTTCAACAAGCGCGGCTGGCGGTTCTATCAGAACGCGGAGCTAATCTTCGAGAACGCCCGCATTCCGCACGCGAACATCGTCGGTGAGGTAAACGGGGGCGTCAAAGCAAGCATTGGCGACACGACCGGCGGCGACATCTTCGGCGACCTCGAGCTCGCAGCGAACGCCGTAGGCGTTTGCGACGACGCGATCAGCATGGCGATGGAGTTCGCGCGTACGCACAAACGTGCGGGCAAGCCGTTGATGGAGCACCAGATCGTGCAGCTCAAGTTGAACGAAATGCACGCGGTAACGGAAGCGCTGCGCTCGTACGTCATGCGTGTCGCGTGGGAACGCGATCAGGGCGGCCCCGTCGGCGCCAATGCCGGCCTCGCGATGAATCTATCGACGGACATCATCCAGAAAGTTACAAGGCTCAACATGGATATACATGGTGCGGAAGGCTCGCTCATGAATGCGCGCGTGGACAAACTCGTACGCGATGCGATGGTGTGGACGCACCTTGCCGGTGACACCGTGCAGCGCGTGAAGATTCTCAAGCGTCTGGGCGCAGGCAGCGGCCCGGCTGCGCCAAAGAGCGCTGGCGCGCATTGATATTCCGCGAGTTAAATCGGGGTAAGTGCAAGACGTACCTCGTTGCGTGCGAACGCACGCGGCGGGCGGCGCTGATCGACCCCGTAAAAGCGCAGGCTGAGCGCTACCTCGCAGTGCTTGCGTACGAGCGGCTGACGCTCGATGCGCTGATCG
>JBKJPI010000424.1:0-2885 GCA_046595235.1 Burkholderiales bacterium
TGATGTCGTCGCCCGTGTACATGCGCACGCCCGGGGGCAGGCGCCGTCGCATCGCGATCTCCTTTTCCTTGTCGAGGAGTGAGATCTTGATGCCGTCTACTTTGGATGCGTTGCGCCGGATGATATCTAGGCAAACATCCATCGCGGCTGCGTGATCGATGCCGCCCCAGTAGCCTGCCAGCGCCGGGTCGAACATCTCGCCGAGCCAGTGGATGATGACGGGTTGTTTCACCTGCGAAAGGACGCGATCGTAGACGCGCGCGTAGTCCTGTGGCGAGCGCGCGCACGCGGCGAGCGCGCGGCTCGCCATGAGCACTATCGCGCCGCCGAGCTTTTCGACGGCTTCGCACTGCTCTTCGTACGCCGCAATGACCTGGTCGAGCGTGACGCTCGGCCCGGGCGCAAGCTGATCGGTTCCCGTGCCGCAGCCGACGGTAGCGCCTTCGACGTCACGTGCGGCATCCAGCGTGCGCCGGATCAGCTCGAGCGAGCGCGGCCAGTCCATGCCCATGCCACGCTGCGCGGTGTCCATGGCTTCGGCGACTCCGAGGCCCCACGACCACAGGTGCTGGCGAAAGCGTATCGTTGCGTCCCAGTCGACTGCGGCATCGAGCCATGGGTCGGCCGGCGACCACGGATCGCCGACAACGTGCGCGGCAGCGAGCGCTAAGCGGGGGAAAGGCCGTTGCGGACGCGGGAAGGCGCGAGGCTCGCGCACCGCGTAGTCCTCGAAGCCTCCGCTCGCGATTGGAAGCCGTATCGAAAGCAGGCTCGCGCGATTCATGATGCTAGCGATCAGGCGTTCAGCGGCGGTACGTCGAGCCAGCGCCGCTCGCCCCAGCTCTTGAGGCCGAGCTCTGCGAGCTGCACGCCTTTGGCGCCTTCCATGAGGTCCCACGGGAAGTCACCTTCGCCCGCGACGTGCTTCAGGAAAAGCTCCCACTCCACCTTGAACGCGTTTTCCGGCGCGGCATTGTCGGGCACTTCCTGCCAGCTTTGCTGAAAGTCGATCGGCTGCGCGATGTCTGGATTCCACACGGGCTTCGGCGTATTCACGCGCGCCTGGGTGAAGCAGCGCCGCAGTCCTGCGACGGCGGAGCCGTGCGTGCCGTCCACGTGCAGGGTGAGGAGATCGTCGCGCCGCACGCGCGTCGTCCACGAGCTGTTGAACTGTGCGACGACGCCGTTATCGAGCTCGAAGGTCGCATACGCTGCATCATCCGCCGTCGCCTTGTACTCGCGCCCCTGTTCGTCCCAACGCGCCGGAATGTGCGTCGCGCCGAGACATGACACCGCTTTGACGGCTCCGAACAGATTGTCGAGCACATAGCGCCAGTGGCACAGCATGTCGAGGATGATGCCGCCGCCTTCCTCGTCCCGGTAATTCCAGGAAGGTCGCTGCGCCGGCTGCCAGTCGCCTTCGAAGACCCAGTAGCCGAACTCCCCGCGCACCGACAGCATGCGGCCGAAGAAGCCGCTATCGCGCAGCATCTTGAGCTTGAGAAGCCCCGGGAGCCACAGCTTGTCCTGGACTACACCATGTTTGACGCCGCGTTTGCGCGCGGCACGGTAGAGCTCGAGCGCTTCGGCAACATTCGTCGCGACCGGCTTCTCGCAGTAGATGTGCTTGCCCGCAGCGATCGCGCGCTGGAGCAGAGCCGGACGCATCTGCGTCGTCGCGGCATCGAAGAAGATCGTGTCGCTCTCGTTCTTCAGTGCCGCATCGAGGTCGGTCGACCAGCGTTCGAGACCGTGCGCCTTTGCGAGCTGCTCGAGCTTGCTCGCGTCGCGTCCGAGCAGTATTGGATCGGGCATGAGCCGCGTGCCGTCGCGCAGCGCCACGCCGCCCTGCTTGCGGATTTCGAGTATCGAGCGGATGAGGTGCTGGTTCATGCCCATGCGTCCGGTGACGCCGTGCATGAGAATGCCGATGCGTTTTTCGGCCATGGCTACTGCGTCTTGATACCGGCTTTTTTTACGAGCGCCTGGTTCTCGGCGATTTCTTTGGCGATATAAGCGTCGAACTGCTCGGGTCGCATGGTCATCGCGTCGGCGCCGAGATCGGCGTAGCGCTTCTTCATCTCCGGGGAGGCGAGGGCTTTCGTCGTTTCCGAATACAGCCGATCGAGCACAGCCTTTGGCGTTTTTGCCGGAACCATCATGCCGATCCAGAAGTTGTAGTCAGAGTTCGGCACGCCGGCTTCGAGCGTGGTGGGCACGTCCGGAAGCGCAGAAGAGCGGCGCGGCGACCCGACTGCGACAGCGACGAGCCTGCCGTCCTTGAGAAGCGAGATCACCGGCGCCAGCGGTGCGAAGTAATAGTCGACGCGCCCGGTCATTACCTCCGTTACTGCTTCGGGCGAACCTTTGAACGGCACGTGCAGCGCGTCGATGCCTGCGCCGATCCTGAATTTTTCCGCATTGAGGTGCGTGGCGCTGCCGGCGCCGGCTGATGCATACGTGAACGTGCCGGGCTTGGCTTTCGCCGCAGCAAGCAGGTCTTTCACGGAACGTATGCCCTTCGAAGGGCCCATCACCAGCACGTTCGGCAGGCTCGCCAGTGGTGTGACGCCGGAGAAGTCGCGTGCGGTGTCGAATCCCAGGTTCGGATACGTCGCGGGGTTCACCGTGTGCGAAGACGAGTGGATGAGCACTGTGTAACCGTCGGGCGCCGCTTTTGCCGCGATGCCCGCTCCAATGGTGCCGCCGGCCCCCACGCGGTTGTCGACGATCACCGGTTGACCGAAGCTTGTTGCGAGCCTTTCGGTCACTGTGCGCGCGATAATGTCAGTGGTGCTTCCCGCGGTGAATGGCACGACGACGCGCACCGATTTGGTCGGGTACTGCTGGGCTGCCGCAGGCAGTGCGACAATCGCAGCGAGCGC
>JBKJPI010000652.1:0-2658 GCA_046595235.1 Burkholderiales bacterium
CGCGCTGAGTCGCCGCCGCGGAGGCGGTAAGGCGGGCGCGTGCGACTCGTGTGGAAAGGAACGCCATGTCGCTACGCCTCAACAGGCCGATGCGCGCGCAGGAACGAGCGCACTTGCCGCACCGCGATGGGGATCAGCTCTTTGGGATCCTTCCACGGATAGTGAGCCAGCTCCGATCCCGGCGCGAGCATCGCGGTTTCCCATGCAACGTCGTACGGGTGCCCGGGCGAGTCGTCGAGCAGGATCAACATCGGCGTCTGAGATTTGCGCACGAAATCGCGATCCACGGTGAAGAGCCAGTCGGGGTTGGGGAACATCCGGACCAGGAACTTCTCGATCATGTCCGGCGTGACGGTGGGATCGCGCTTCATGAGCTCGGGCGCCCAACCCTTCATGCTGAGCTCGCGCATGTAAAGCGGGTGCGCCTTGTTCCAGCCGACGGGCTGCGCCGGAACCGCGGCGACGACGCGGTCGGGTGCGCGCTTCACGAGGTTCCAGATATACGGCGCGCCGATACAGTAACCGAGCGCCATGAAACGCTTAATGCCGAGGTGGTCCATCAGACCGAGCAGGTCGTCCGTGTATGAATCCCACGGGCGGTCGACCTCGAGCGGACCTGTCGATTGCCCGCCATGCGCGTTGCGGAGGTCCGTGACGATGACGCGATACTCGTTCTTGAACTCCTCCATCGCGTTGAAGGGCGCGTTCTTCTTCACCCACTCGATCGTCGAGTTCAGCCCGCCGCCGGCGATGACCAGCAGCGGGAAGCCTTTGCCGGATTCCTCGTACGCGATGCGAACATTGCCCTTCTCGTAGAACGCCATGGCTTCCCCTTGTCGGACTGGCTGTGAGAACGCGCCTTGCGCAGCGGCCATCGCCGCCGCGGCGGCGCCCGTCGTCAACAGAGTGCGTCTTGTTAAATCCACCATGCGGCTCCCCCTGGTGAAGACGCAAAGCACCAATTCTAATGGGTCCCGCGGGTCGACTTCTCCGCCCGCCGCTGCGAGACGGCAGATGCTGGCGGCACGCGCCGGAGACTCTGCGTGAAGGGGATTATTATCGACCTGCAGATATGCATCTCACCGTAGGAGCGAACATGACGCGAACACGCGTCTTTCTGATTGTCGGTTTCCTGTCGATGGCTTCCGCGGCGCACGCCCAGGTCGATCCGTCCGCTTATCCGGGTAAACCGGTGCGCATCGTCGTCGGCTTTACGCCAGGCAGCGCAACTGACGTCACCGCGCGGCTGTTCGCGCAGAAATTCGGCGAGTTGTGGGGCGTCGGCGCGATAGTGGAGAACACGCCGGGGGCCGGGGGCACGGTCGGAGCCGCGCGGGCCGCGAAAGCTCCACCCGATGGCTACACGCTCCAGTACGGCGCCAACGGCGCAATGACGATCGCGCCGAGCCTCTATAGCAAGCTAGGGTTCGATCCGATACGTGATTTCGCGCCGGTCTCGCTGCTCCTTTCGATGGGCAGCATCCTTGCCGTCAATAACGAGGTGCCGGTGAAAAGTATCCAGCAGTTGATCGCGCTCGCGCGCGAGAACCCGGGGAAGCTCTCCTACGCAAGCCCGGGCGTGGGCACGCCGCAGCACATCGGCACCGAGCTGCTCAAGATCATGGCGGGCGTGAACATCACCCACGTGCCCTACAAGGGGGCGGTGCTCACCGACGTGATCGGCGGCCGCGTCACGATGACGCTCCAGAACGCAGCAGCCATATTGCCCACGATCCGCGATGGCCGATTGCGCGCGGTGGCGCAGACGTCGCTCAAGCGCTCCCCCAACATTCCGGAGCTGCCGACCGTGGCCGAATCCGGATTTCCGGGCTTCGAAGTGGTCTCGTGGTTTGGCCTGCTGGTCCCCGCCGGAACGCCGGCGGCCATCGTGAACAAGCTGCATCAGGATGCCGTGAAGGTGCTCGCGCAGCCGGACATGCGCGCAAGCCTGACGAAGCTCGGCCTGGACTCGGTCGGCAGCAGCCCCGGCGAGCTCGGCGCGATCATCAAGTCGGACATTGCGAAGTGGGCGAAGGTAATCAAGGAAGCGGGTATCACCGCAAGCGACTAGAACCATGCGACTTCGGCGGGGCGGTGGTAGGGAGGCGGCGTTCCCGGTATCGTCGCGGCACTCATGACCGATCTGACGTTTGAAATCCTGCAATGGACGCTCGCCCTCGCGGGCGCGTGGCTCGTCAGCGGCACGCTGATGAACTTCAGTAGCCACCCGCACTGGTATGTCCGCGGGTGGGACTTCCCCCGCGTCATTACGGCCGGGCTGGCGCTGATCGTGGCGGCGGCATGGGCGTGGACGTGTGACTGGCAATGGTGGGATTGGGCGTTCCTCGCATCGCTCGCGGGGGTGATCGGAGCTCAGGTGTGGAACATCTACCCATACACGCCGCTGGCCCGTCAGCAGGTGCTGCCCAGTGAACGGTCGGACGACTTGCCGACGTCGATCCGCCTGGTGGCGACGAACGTGCTGATGGAGAACCGCGAGTTCGACACGTGGCGCGACGTCATCCGCGCCGCCGACGCCGACGTCATCCTCGTGGTCGAGGTCGACGACGTTTGGATGGAGCGCGCCGTCCGCCCGCTGATTGCCGACTGGCCGCACGTCGTGGCCGAGCCACGGGAAAACTATTACGGCATGGTGCT
>JBKJPI010000669.1:0-5311 GCA_046595235.1 Burkholderiales bacterium
TGAAGAGATAGTAGAAGTTGTCTTTGAGCTTGTGGAACACGCCGCGGCGGCGCCACTTCTGAAGCTCCAACTCCACGCACTGCTTCTGGTCGCGCTCAAAAATCGTCTCCAGCTCGCGCGCGAGCACAGGATCGACGAATCCCAGCGTAATCTCATCGTTGATCTCGAACGCACGGTCGTCGAAGTTCGTCGAGCCGCACGCGCTCCATACTCCGTCGACGACCACCACCTTCTGGTGCAGCAGCGTCGTCGGGAACTCGAAGATGCGCACACCGCACTCGAGGAGCTTTTCGAAGTTGCGATGCGCTGCGTGCTGCACCATGGGCATGTCGGACGCCTCCGCGCTCGGCACCATCACGCGCACATCGACGCCACGCTTCACGGCCTGACCGAAGGCATCGATCGCTGCGGGCTCGGGCAGAAAATACGGATTCTGGATCCATAGACGCGTCTTCGCGGTGCAGATCACCATGTGGTGAAGTATCTTCACCGCCGGCGCGGAACCCTCCGGCTTTATGTGAGCGACGTGCACGCCCACTTCTCCTTCCTCCGCCAACTCCGGGAAGACGTCATCGCCGGCGTAAAGCTCGCCCGTTTCCTCGACCCAGTTTTCTCCGAAAACCGACTGCACCGCATGTACGACCGGCCCTCGCACGCGCACTGACATATCCCGCACATGATCCTTGTCCTCGCCGTCGCCGAGCCACTGGTCCACGATGCAGTGACCGCCCACAAATGCCGTGTGGCCGTCGACGACGACGATCTTGCGGTGGTCGCGGTGATTCATGACCCCGATGTTGCGAAGCCGCCGTGGATGAAATTTCTGGACCTGGCACCCGGCCTCCCGCATCTGGCGCTCGGCAGCCTTGCCCATTTCTTTAGTGCCTGTCGCATCGAGCATCACGCGCACTTTGACGCCTGCGCGGGCGCGTTCCGAGAGGACATCCGCAACGCGCTGGCCGAGCACACCCTCCTTCCAGAGAAACGTCTCGAAATGCAGTGATTTTTTTGCAGACCGCATGCCTTCGAGGAGCTCGTCGAAGAACGCCCCGTTCAGAAAAAGCTCGACCGAGTTGCCTCCGATTACGCGGCCCTGCGAGAGCCCGGCCAGCGAGCGGATCAGCTCTTCGAGCGACGCGCTGCATTCGATCTTGAGATGAGGGTCGCGGTGGCGCTTGATCGACCAGATGATGAACAGCAGCAACACGATGACCACGCACAACAGCGCCAGCACGACGATGGGCACCGCCATCGATCCGGTGGCGGACTCAAACATCGGTATTTCCTTCGGCAGCGAAAGGTTGCTTTGAAGCCGCGGCGCTACGCATTCATGTAGAACCCGCCGTTGACGTGAATGGTCTGGCCGGTGATATAGCGGCCTTTGGGCGCGCACAGCATACGCACCACCGCAGTCACCTCGTCGATCTCAGCGAAGCGCCCCATCGGAATATTCGCAACGTCGATCCGCGCCGGAATATCGCGCACCGTATTCACAGGACCGGGTGCAACGTAGTTCACGTTGATATTTCGGTCTGCAAGCTCGTGCGCCAGTGCGCGCGTCATGCCTGCGAGGCCTGCCTTGGCGGCAGAGGTGGCCGAGCGTCCGGTGCTCGCCTTGTGGCCGAATGCACCGCCCATGTTGACGATCGTGCCGCCGCCTGCTTTCGCAAGCTGCGGAATGCACGCCTGGGTGCAGTGAAACGCGCCGTAGAGCGTCACGGCGATCGTGCGCTCCCACGCATCGAA
This sequence comes from Burkholderiales bacterium, assembly GCA_046595235.1. Classification (GTDB taxonomy): domain Bacteria; phylum Pseudomonadota; class Gammaproteobacteria; order Burkholderiales; family SG8-41; genus JAQGMV01. The sequence goes on from JBKJPI010000669.1 coordinate 1,747, forward strand.
GCTGAATTCCTCGAACGCAGTGGAGCCGTGAAAGACGGCATTATTGACCAGGATGTCGATACGGCCGAGCTCGTTCACGATGTCCTGCACCATGCGCTTCACCGCAGCGCCATCCGTCACGTCGGCAAGCTTGACGATGGCCCTGTGACCGTTGGCGCGGAGCTCATCTGCAGCGGCTTCGGCGTCGCGCTTCGACGAGCGCGTATTGATCACCACACTCGCCCCCGCTTCAGCGAGCTCGCCGGCGATCGCACGTCCGATGTTTTTCGCCGCACCTGTGATCAGTGCGACGCGTCCCTCGAGCTCTGTTGCGCCCGTCATCCCGGCAGTCTCCGTCTGTCATTCCGCGTGCATGATACTCGACCTCGCCAAACAGCCAAAAAAAAAGCCCTGCGATCTCTCGCAGGGCTTTGCTGTGAAGCGACGGATTACTACCTCAACGCTGCTGCTTTCTTCTCGTCCTACTTCGTCGATTTGGTCTTACCGTCGTCGGACTTCGACTTCTCAGCGGCGGTGTCGGACTTCTTCATGTCGGACCTGGCCTTGCCCTCATCAGATTTGGACTTCTCCACGGCCATCTCGGATTTCTTCATATCCGACCGGGCCTTGCTGTCCTTCGAGGAATCCATGGATCCGGATTTCATGCCGCTCGCATCCTGGGAGGCTTTGCTGTCGCTCTTCGCGTCAGCCTTGGCATCCTTGGCATCCTTGGCACCCTTCTTGTCGCTGGCCTTCGTATCGCCCTTTGCGTCTTTCTTGTCACCTTTGCCTGAGCCCTTCTTGTCACCGCCCTTTGCATCTGCCGCAATGGTCGTCTTACCGGTCAGCGTGACGTCCTTCTTGATGTCTTTCAACGTGCTCTGGCCGATGCCGCTCACCTTCTCGAGGTCGTCGACCGACTTGAACGGGCCGTTTTTGGTCCTGTAATCGATGATCGCCTTCGCTTTGACCGGGCCTACTCCATCGAGGCTCTGCAGCTCGGCTTGCGTTGCCGTATTCACGTTCACTGCAGCGAACGACAGGCCGATCGAGAGAAACAGGGCTGTTATCAGGGCAAGGATATGCTTCATGCGTTCTCCGGGAGGAATTAAGGGACGTCCGGCTTCTGACCGAACGAGCGAATAACGGGGCGGGAGGCGGAACGGTTGACGCACCGCCGGCATGCCCTCAGCCGCCCTGGAGGGTTCTCGCCAGGACGTCCGGGTCGATCGGTTTTACGAGGTGGTGGTCGAATCCGGCGCCGAGCGCCTCCTCGCGGTCAGCCTCGCGCCCATAGCCGGTGAGCGCGACGAGCCTCACACCGCGTGCCCATTCGCTGCCGCCACTGCGGATGCGTCGGGCGACTTCGTAGCCGCTCAACCCGGGAAGGCCGATGTCGATCAGCGCGACATCCGGCTGCCCCGCGCGCGCACGCGAAAGACCCTCTGGACCCGTTTCGGCGAACTCGACGCCGTGTCCCCACATCGTGAGCAGGAGACCGAGGGATTCGCGGATGTCTGCGTTGTCTTCGACGACGAGCACGCGCCGCGGCGATGCCGCCGGCGGCGGCGGCTCGACCGTGCCAGCCGCGACAGCGCGGGCATTAACCCGAGCGAAGCTGCAGGTGAACTGCGCGCCACGCCCGAGGCCGCTGCTGTTCACTTCGATCTTGCCGCCATGCAGCTCGATAAGACGCTTCACGATCGTAAGGCCGATGCCGAGGCCGCCTTGCGAACGCTCGATCGTTGCCGAGTCCTGTGTGAAGAGCTCGAAGACGCTGTCGAGCATGTCGGGCCGGATGCCCACGCCGCTGTCGCGCACGACCACCGTCACCCGGTTTGCGTCCCCGGAAACTTCGACGCAAATGTCGCCACCTTCGGGTGTGAACTTCGCCGCGTTGGTCACGAGGTTGCCGATGATCTGCTCGATCCGCACCGGGTCGGCGTTGATCAGGAGCGGCTCGCGCGCAAGCCGCACATCCATCCGATGTCCTCGCGCCGTCGTCACGGGCAGGCAGGCCTCGGTCGCCGACGCCACGGCCGCGTTGAGATCGAGCGGCTGCAACTGCAGCTGAACCTTCCCGAGCTCGAGCCGTGAGACGTCCAGGAGGTCGTCGACCAAGCGCGCCATGTGCGTCACCTGCCGATCGATCAGCTCGCGTGTTTTCTTGAAGAGCGGCTGCTCCAGCTCGAGGTGTTTCATGATGTAAACGGCGTTGCGCATCGGTGCGAGTGGGTTGCGAAGCTCATGCGCCAGCATGGCAAGGAACTCGTCGCGTCGCCGCAGTGCATCCGCGCGTTGATCGAGGAGATCTCGCACCTGGAACTGGCGCTGCCGCGAGCGCAAGCCCACCTGCACAGCCGAAATGAGACTCACCGGGCTGAGCGGACGTTGAAGCACAGCAACATTGCCGGATTGCGGGAACACCCGCTCGACCAGTGCGGCCAGTGCCACCCCCTCACTTGCTACAAGCACCAGCGGTAAATCGGACCACGGCGGTTGTGACGCCAGCACCGCGAGGAATTCGTCGATCTCCGGACGAACCATCACTTCTTCCACCAGCACGACACACCCAAGGGCGTCGATCGGAAAAAGCGAGAGGTCCGTCAGTGCCGTGCAGGTGCGTGCATCGACACCGGCCTCGCGCAGGAACTCCATTCCGACTTCGGCATCGGTGTCGTTCGGCGTGACCAGAAATACGGCGGGCCTCTCCACGTTACGGCCGCGTCAATGCAGAGTTGTCCATGATGTTCGCGCCGGCACCCACGAAGCGCGGCACGCCGGTCAGCACGCCTTCGAAACCATCGAGGCGCGGGCCGATCCTGATACCGCCATCGCTCATCATCAGCTCGCGTATGGCCTTCTCGTGCGCGCCGCTGCGCTTCTTGATGATCGATAAGGCCTTGTGAACGCTGCCGCCGGCTTCGAAATAGCGCAGGAGAATGACCGTATCGGCAAGGTAGCTCACGTCCACCGATGTCCCCATCGCACCGATGAGGCCGTGCTGCGCCAGCACCATGATCGTAACGACGCCGCGCTGGTTGAGGAAGCTCAGGAGCTCGTGCAGATGGAGGTTGAGGTAATCCTCCTGCGGCATCGCGTTGACGTAGCCGTTCAGGCTGTCGAGCACGACCATGCGCACCTTGTGATTCTCGACGCCGTCGACGATCTGGCTGGCGAGCTCGCCGGGCGCGATCTCCGCCGGATCGATCTGCTTCACAGTCAGCACGCCCGAATCGACGTGCGGCCGCAGAGCGATCCCCAGCGCCTCCGTCCGCGCGTACAGCGTGTGCACGCTTTCGTCGAAAGCGAAAAACATTGTTCTTTCACCGCGCTTCGCAGCCGCGTTGGCGAACAGTGCCGCCAGGGTCGACTTCCCGCTTCCCGCCGGCCCCATGAGGAGGTTGCTTGTGCCGGCGTGCAGTCCGCCGCCGATCAGCTCGTCGAACTCGAGATTGCCGCTCAACGAAAGCGTTCGCTGAAAGCTCACCGGATATTGCGCAGCGACGAGCCTGGGAAAAAGCGAAACGCCGCCGCGCTTGATCGCGTAATCGTGATTACCTTCCCGAAACTGCGCGCCGCGCAG
>JBKJPI010000019.1:0-3778 GCA_046595235.1 Burkholderiales bacterium
GCCGCTGGGGGTTACGGGGGCGAAGCGTTCGCCGGCTGTGCCCGATGTGCCGACGATCGCGGAGGCGGGTGTTCCCGGTTACGAGCACATTCTCTGGGGCATGTTCGTCGTGCCCGCCGCGACGCCGAAGGACATCATCGACAGACTCAACCGCGAGATCGTCAAAGCGCTGGCCGCCCCCGACGTGCGTGAGCGCTACGCGGGGATGGGTGTCGAGCCTACGGGATCGACGCCTGAGCAGGCGCGTGCATATCTCGTGAGCGAGACGGAGAAATACGCGAAGGTCGTCAAAGCGATTGGCCTGAGGATCGAGTAGGGTTTCGACCGCGTGCCATTATCGAAGCGGCTTCTTGGAAGCGATCGCCGAGAAGGCTGAGCAGGAGGAGCGTCGGGCGAAGGTCCAGGAACCAGCCGACCGTCGGGACGCCAGCATCGTCACATCTGGAAGCTGTACTTTCGCGCTGCCGCGAATTATCATTCCGCGCGAGATCACAAGTTGGCGGACACCGGATGAAGATGCGACGCGCGCTCGGCTTAGCAGTGCTCATGGCTTTCACGACATCCCCAGGGGCTGCTGAGAAGCCGGAGCCTGTGAAACCGGCGAAGCCTCCAGTCAAGGCAGCGGCAAAGCCGGCTTCGAAGCCGGCGCCGACGACGGTGTCGAAAGCAGCGCCGAAGACCGCTGCGAAATCAGCAGTGAAAACCGTCGCCAAAGCCGCTCCCAAGCCGACCGCGAAGTCCGCTGGGAAGTCCGTCAGACCCGCAGCGAAGATCGCGTCGACGCCGGGGCCGAAGCCTGCTGTGAAGACGGCGGCAAGTGCGGCAGCGACACCGGTTGCCGCGACACTATCAAAGCCCGCGCCTCCGTCGGTTCCGCGAACCTTCGCCGCGGCGTACACGCCCTTCGTCGAGCCCCCTGCAGCACTCAAGGGCAAGACCGAAACGTTCACCTGCACCGATGGCACGGAGGACCGGCACGCGCGTATCGGTGTCGTGACGATCGGCGGCAAAGTCGATAGCTTTGCGTATTACAGCAAATGGAAGCCGCGGACCTGCTCGATCTATCTGCGGCGCACGGCTGATCCGCACAGCAAGTGGCTCGACAAAGGCAGTGTCACGAACGTGAATCTCGAGCGTGGCCTCTTTCTGATCGAGCACAACAGACACGAATATCGGTTCGTGTTCCGTGACGTTGATCGTGAGCGCTACTGCGGCATGGAAGGCGCGATCAACGGCACACTGACGATCCGCAAGGGCAGCGAGGTCTGCGTCGTCGCGGGGATCATGGAAGAAGGCGTGCCGCTGGGTCAGGCGTATGCGCAGGCGGAGCAGGCAGCGCCCGTTGCGGACACCGGCGCGACTGCCACTCCGGCGACGCCGACAAAGCGCGTTGCCCAGCGTCCGCGCGAGCCGCAGTCCACCTTTCCCACGGCTTCTGTCGGGCTCAGCGACTGACGCTCTACAGCTGCGGTGCTCGACGTGCTGGGTGATATGCGCGGGCGCGCGACTGGAATGATGCCCCAGCGGTAGAGCGAAAAAGTTCCCGCCCGGAGCCGGCCGCGCCGGCAGTATCATTCCCCGCGCGGGTGAGGCAATCCGCCAACACGATCGGGGGAGGCTGCATGAAAGCGCATCTCGGAATCACGGTTGTCTCGTTGCTCGCGTTCGCAACGTGCCTTCAGGCCGCACAGCGCCCCACGCCGGACCGCGAAGGCCAGAACTATCCGGTCAAACCCATCCGCGTGATGGTTCCGCAGGCGCCGGGCGGCAGCAACGACACGATGGCGCGCTATATCGGGGCACAGTTGAGCGAGCGTATCGGCAAGCAGGTGGTGATCGACAACCGCGCAGGCGCCGAAGGGATGATCGCTACAGAAATCGTCGCGCGCGCCAACCCCGACGGCTACACGCTGCTCATGGCATCGACCGCGTTCACGATGAACCCCGCCGTCATCAAGAAGCTTCCGTACGATCCGGTCAAGGACTTCGACTGGATCGCGATGTTCGGCCGGGCGCCGGTCATCATCACCGTGGGTCAGACGCTGCCGGTCAATTCGCTGCAGGATCTCATCACGCTGGGCAAGTCCAAACCGAACTACCTCACCATGGCCTCGGCGGGGGGATTCATGCACTTCGTATCCGCCATGTTTCGCAGCCACGCCGGTTTCAAGGCTGAGATCGCGCTCTACAAGGGGGGTGCTCCGGCATTGATCGATGTGATATCGGGCCAGGCTCATCTTGCGGCGGCCACCGCCGTTACGGCGGGCCCGCAAATTCGTTCAGGACGGTTAAAGGCGCTCGCGGTGAGCGGTGCGAAGCGCCTTCCCGTTTTCCCCGACGTGCCCACAGCGACCGAAGCCGGCTTGCCCAGTTACGACGCAGCTATCTGGTGGGGGTGGGCGACGACCGCGGGCACGCCGCAGGTCGTGATCAACAAGCTCCACACCGAGATCGCGGCGATACTGCAGATGCCTGAAACCGCAAAACGGTTTGCGCTCGAGAGCGCGGAAGTCGAGATTCGCACACCGGCTGAGATGCGCCGGATGATCCCGGTGGATCTGGCGAAGTGGGATAAGGTCGCGCGCGATGCAGGAATGCAAAAGCAGTAGGCGACGGCGCCCCGAACCAGGTTGGCTACGTACCGTCCGCCGCCGACCCGCGGCCTGCGAATTGCACAGCCTAGCTGTAGTTCATTCAACGGAGAATTCGATATGTGTGCTTTTCGTGTAGGACGTGTACTTGCCGCATCGCTCACCTTGCTCGCCGTAAGTGGCACAAGTGCGCTGTCTGCCCAATCTTCGGACAAGGCGCCTGCCCCGGATAATCAGCCGGTGCAGATGATCATGCTGGTGCCGATCGAGGTTTCGGATCCCGCGATGAAAGCGGGATGCTGGGCTCAGTTCTTTGACGAGCGAAACTTCAAAGGCGATGTGTTTACCATGGTCGGGCCGGCGGAATTGCAGACTACCGACAAGGGTGCGGGCCGTCAGTTCAGGCGGAAGCTCGACAGTCTGATGACCGGACCGAAGGCGTCGCTGACCATTTTCGAGCGGCAGATGTTCAAAGATAAATCCGTTGCCTTTCCGGCCAACAGCAAAGAGCCCGGACTTAACAGAAAGCTCGGATTTACCGGGCGTATCGAATCTGTGAAGCTCGACTGCGCGCCATGAGGTGATCGCAGGACAGGCCGCGGCCGGGCATAGGTGCGGCGGCCTGCCGTTGGCGCGAGGCCTACTCCACAAGCACTTGCTATCCGCGCTTCAATTCCTCGATCGACATTACGAGCTCGCCATCGGCGCGTTTCAGCGCGCGCGTGACCGCGCGTGTGTTGCCGAAGGTCGGGATGTAGGCGGAGTGCTTACCCGCACCGCCGGTGACGATCACGATCAGGTCCTCAGGCGTCGTAAACATACGCACGGGTGCATCGAGCGTAGCGTTCGCGTACTGGTCGGCCAGCTTGCGTCGGAAACGGCGCTCGATGCCTTCTTTCGAGAAGCGTGACATCGGCAGCGTCGCGCGCTCGAACAACCACTTCTTCACGTCCGCTTTCGAAAGACCATCGCCGGCGATGGTCTGCGCATGCTCCGGGCCGAATGCGACGCACGGCTGTCCGACGTAGTACGCGTTGTTCGAGCCGGTAATCGTCATCGTTCCTGCCGTCATCGTGAGAATGCCTTCGGCCGTGCTGCTCTCATGATCGTTGATGTTGTGCGGACCTTCGGCGGCGATGACGGTCACCGTGCTCGCCTCTTTGGGGAAACCGAGCTCGACGTGCAGC
>JBKJPI010000094.1:0-8887 GCA_046595235.1 Burkholderiales bacterium
GCAGCCGGATGCACCGAGGATGGCGACGATCGCCCGTTCAGGAATCGCAAGGTCGATGTCAGCCAGGACATGCAGCGGCTGCCCGTCATTAGACGGAAACCATTTGCTCACGTGCGATACGGTGATGGCGGGAGCGCCGCCTGAAGCGGCAGGCCGCGCCGCTGTGCTGATCGCTGAGTCCATCACGCTGCGCGCGTCGGCGCCTTCGCTGCGAACGCGGACCCGCGCACGCACATGCGGCCCCGCGGGTCCTGCCACAGCTTCTCGTCCTCGTGCAGCTTGCCGAGCGCCCGCGCGACGGTAACGAAAGCGTGCGTGCCGAAGCGCTCCCCGATCTCGGAATAATAGAGCGGCGTTTTCGCGATGATTTCGAGAATCTCGTTCGCGAGCGTCGCCACTGTCTGCTCGTCCGAAGCGACGGGCTGCGCGAGGTCATCGGCTTTACCCGCGACATAGTCGGCGATCTTTGCGCGGTCTGCATACGCGTACGCGATGCGCTCGAAGCGCTCGTGCGGGACGCCTTCCGGGATCGTCGCGTCGACCCCGACCTTGGCGCCGATCGGAACGACGCCTGGCGCCATCACCGGCAGACTCGGGTCGAGCGGCTTTGCGCGCGCGCCCGGAATGATGATCACGTCGCGGTCCGCCTGAACCCGTGTGGCGATCGCCCATTCCACGTCGGTGGGGTCGTTCACATCGATGTCATCGTCCACGATCACTACGTGCTTCAGATCCATGACCGAGAGCGCGGCGAGGATGGCGTTCTTGCCTTCGCCCGCCTGTTTCTTGATCGAGACGATTGCATGCCAGAACGCGCAACCGCCAAGCGTTACATTGATGTCTTTCACCTGCACGCCTGCATTCTTGAGTGCGGCACGTATGGCCGTGTAGCGCGTCGGTGCCGCGAGCCAGGTGTTTTCCCACGGCATGTGCAGTGCGTAATACATGGCATCCGAACGCCGCGTGATCGCTTTCACACGCACCAGCGGGTTCCAGTGGAGCCCCCCCATGAGGCGTGTGAATTCGCCGAAGCGGCCTTCCGGGTGCGTCCAGCCGGTCGGGAGGATTTCGGCTTCGAGCACGATCTCGGCGTCTGCGATGCACGGCAGATCGATCGTCTCGCATTGCGCGAGCTCGACAGGGTGCCCGCGTAATCCGCCGGCGATCGCCATTTCGTCGACGCCGATCGGCGCGCGAAACCCCGCGCCCATCATCTCGATCGGGTGCGTGCCGAGTGAAATAGAAATCGGGCAGGGGCGGCCGGCTTCGAGCGCGCGCTGCGCGAACATGCGCATGTTGTTGGGAGTGACGATGTCGATGCCGGTGAGGTTCTTCTCCTTCACCATGAAGCGATACACGCCCGAGTTAAGCCCGTACTCCGGGTCTTTCGCAATGACGACACCCGCGGTGATCATGGGCCCGCCATCGAACACCGAAGACATGGGAATCGGCAGCTTGAAAAGGTCCACGTCATCGCCAACCGCGATCACCTCCTTATGCCGGGCTTTCTCGATGAAGCGCGATGGCACGGGGTTGTCGATCGCATGCCGTAGCTTCTTCTCGATTTCAGCGTAGTCCGTGCAGCCCATGCTCATGATCGATCGATCGCGCGAGCGCACGATTCCGGATACGACGGGCATGTCATAGCCGATGACGTCATGGAACAGCAGTGCCTTGTCGGACTGGTCCACCAGCGTTGCGATGTGCCGGATATCGACCGGTTGCCTGACATCGATGAGCTCGCGCGCGTCACGCAGGCGGTCGAGAAATTCACGGAAACTTTCTTTCATCTGGTTACCAATCGTTTCTTCGTTTTCGTTGCGTCGCGAAGTGCAGCCCTACTTTGCGCCGGAACTGCTAATTTGAACTGAATCGCTGGCGGAGCCACCCGATTCGAGCTTGAAACTGCAACGACACACCGAACGGCCTGCCGACCACTCGTTTCATCGTAAGCCCTTTCGGCACCGAGGCGCCCGGCCGCCCGAAGCCTCGGTGCCAACTTGCCGTTTCGGCCGAAAGTAGATCTTTACTTCCGGACGTAGATCTTTCGGACGTAGTCATCCGTCGTCTTTTACAGCGTCGCTCTTGATACCTTTCCAGCGTTTGATCGTCTCGTGCTCGAGACCGAAGAGGTCTAGCACGCGTCCCACTGTGTGATTCACGAGACCATCGACGGTGTTTGCACCACTGTAAAACGCCGGCACGGGCGGGAAGATGACCCCGCCCATTTCGGTGACTGCGACCATGTTCCTTAAATGGGCCAGGTTGAGCGGCGCCTCACGCGTAACGAGTACGAGGCACCGGCGTTCTTTCAGCACGACATCCGCAGCACGCGTGATGAGGTTATCCGCGAATGCGTGAGCCACGGCGGCCAGGCTCTTCATCGAGCACGGGGCAATCACCATGCCTTCGGTGATGAACGAGCCGCTGGCAATCGTCGCGCCGACGTCCCGGACGTTATGCACGACATCTGCAAGCTTCTGGACATCCTTGCGAACCAGCTTGTATTCCTGCCATACGTTCAGCATGCCGGCTTCCGAGATGATCAGGTGCGTCTCCCATCCACCGGCCGCGCGCAGTGCTTCGAGTATGCGCAGGCCATAAATCGAACCGGTCGCGCCGGTCATGCCGACGATAAGACGCCGGGGTGTTCCTGCTCGAGCGACTTTCACGAGTGTTCTGCTTCCTTTTTCCATCTGAAGAGATGGTTTTCCAGCGGCCTCAAAACGCCCATTTCGAGCGCGGCCATCATGACGACGAGGACTAGCGTCCACGCGAACACCTGATCGGTCTGGATGAGGTCGGCCGCCTGGCGCAGCCGGTATCCTACCCCACTCGACGAACCGAGCGTCTCCGCGACGAGCGACACACGCCAGCCGAAGCCGAACGCGAGGCGCGCCCCGGAGAAGAAGTGAGGCAGTATCGTCGGCAGGTAGATCTTCACCATCACCTTGTGCTGCGGCATTCGCAAGGTGTGAGCGAGCTCGATGAAGTCCGCATTGACCGTGCGCGTGCCCTGCCACACGTTGGTGACGATGAGCGGCATCGCGGTCATGAAGACGACGAAGATCGTTGTCGCGTTCGACACGCCGAACCAGATGATCGCGAAAATCGCCCAGATCGCCGACGACACCGTGTTCATGACCGGAATGATCGGCTCGAAGAATTCGCCGAGCCGCTTGTTTGCGCCAAGTACGATGCCGAGCGGCAGGCCGATCACTGTCGCCATAATGAAGCCGGTGGCAACACGGCCGAGCGTGATGCCGAGGTTGTTCCACAGGTCGCCATTCGCCGAAATCATCGACAGGGCTTCGAGGACCCGCGGAGGGCCGGGGAGTACGAAGTGCGGCATGCGAAGCGATGCGAGCCACCATACCGCGACGATGAGAGCCACGAGCGCGAAGCGCTGCGCTACGAGGTCGAGCCGCCATTTGCGCGGCGGGCCCGGCGCGTGGATCTGCTGTTCAAGTACGGTGGGCATGCTAATGCTTCACTTTGGCGCCGCGGTGAAATACGTCCCGCGCCCGCTTGCGACGAGCGCGCCGTCCTTGTCGTAAACGTAGGCTTCTGCCGTCGAGTACTGGCTGCCCATACGCACCACCTTCGCCTTAGCGACGAGGTGGCCCGGCATCGCGGCCTTGTGGTAATCGACGCGCACGTCGATTGTGGGTACCGGCCGCCCAAGCTCGGCTGCTATCGCGTAATCCGCGGCAACGTCCACGATCGCCGCGAGAAGGCCTCCGTGGGTATAACGCCGGTCTGGATTCACCACCCACTCCTCGCGCCAGGTCGCGCGCAACTGAAGTCCCTCGGCATCGGCTTTCTCGACCGTGAAATTCAGCCACTGGTTGAAAGGCCCGCGCGTGATCAGCTGCTGCAGCTTGTCCGCGCCGATGCGTGTATCGGGTTGTCGCTCACTCATGTTCCTGCTCCTGTTGTTACCTGATGCATCGGCGACGCGTTCGCTGCGATCTCGCGCAGCTTTGGCTGGTCGATCTTATTCGTTCCGGCAAGCGGCAGCTGATCGAGGAAGAAGACGCGCCTCGGATGCTGATAGGCAGGACCGTTCGCCAACGCAAACTGCCTCAGCTCGGTTTCGGATGCGCCATGTCCGGGCCGCAGCACGACGAAGGCGTAAGGCACTTCACCTTTGAGATCGTGCGCGAAAGGCAAAACATAGGCCTGGTGAACGGCGGGGTGTTGCTCCAGCACCGTCTCGACTTCGATCGGAAAAATGTTCTCCCCGCCGCACACGAACATGTCGTCGGTTCGTCCTACGAAGTAGTAGAACCCGTCCTTGTCGCGGCGGCAGATGTCACCGGTGTAATACCAGCCGTCACGGATGCGTTCTGCTGTCTCGTCAGGAAGGTTGTGATAAGCGAGAAGCACGCCTGGATTTCGTACGATGAGCTCGCCCTCGCTTTCTTCGCGTTCGCTGCGGGCGCCGACGAGCTTCGCCTCGGTGCCGGCGTAGGGCGCTCCAATCGACCCCTGTGGCCGCGGCTTTCCCTCGGGGTGCGGCCCGAGCGGCACGGGCCCGCCTTCAGTGACGCCGTAGACCACCAGCGGCTGCGCGTTCGGAAAAACCTCGCGCAGTTCCTCCAGCAGGCGGCTCGACGATGGTGCGGAACCCATCATTATGGTGCGCACGGCGCTGACGTCGGTCGATTCGATCAGATCTCTTCGCGCGAGCACCATCGACATCATCGTAGGGACGCCCGAGATCACGGTGGCGCGATAACGTCCGATGGCCTCGATATACCGCTCGACGTCGAACTGCGGCATGAGCGGCAACATGGCTGCGGCAGTGAGCCCCTGCTTGATCGCGTTCAGCGCGTTCTTGTGGTACAGCGGAGCTGCGACGATGATGACATCTTCCGGAGTCGTGCCGCGCGTGTGTGCGAGGATCCTGCGGCTCCAGTTCTGGCCGTAATGAGTAAGCAGCACGCCTTTCGGCCGGCCGGTGGAGCCGGACGTATACGGCTGAATCGCCACGGTATCCGGCGCGGGCGCGAAGGCGGCAAATTCCCCCGGATCGATAAACGTATCGAAGCCGTCGGAGCCCGTCCCGCCGAACTCGACGATCTGGAGCCCCGCCGGAGCAAGGTGCCGCAGTCCGGGCTCGACGAAAATGAGCTTCGCGCCTGCGTCATCGGCAATGTACTGGATCGACGCTGCCGTAATTTTGACGTTGATCGGAACCGGCACGACCCCGGCGCGCATCGCCCCCAGCACCGTTGCGACGAACTCGTGGCGGTTCAGTGAAAGAATCGCAATGCGTGTCCCCGGCGCAAGCCCGAGTCGCTCGAACCCGCGCGCAACAGCATTGCTCAGTGCGTCGAGCGCGCTGTAACTGACTTCGCGGGGACGCGCGGCATCGCGAAGATCCACGATAGCCGTTCGTGTGCTGTTCGCGTGATCCGCGAAGAGAAGGCCGAGGTTGCCTGGATAACCTCGCGGCTCCGGGAGCGGGATCACACCACGCCCTTTCAAGGCGTTACGACGACTTTGCCGAAGACTTCGCGTTTCTCAATCAGCCTGAGCCCTTCGACGGCCCGCTCGAGCGGAAGCACTTCGTCCACGACCGGTTTCAATGTGCCGTCCTGGATGAGATCCATCAGCGCCAGAAGGTTTTCGTCATAGAAACTGTTCGAGCCGATCACTTTGAGCTCGAAGCTCCAGATGTATCGTAGGTCTTCCTTCGGGTCGTACCCCGCAGTCGCGCCGCACACGAGAATCTTCCCGCCCCGTTTGACGCACTTGAGCGTTGGCGCCCATGTCTCGCCACCCGTGAAGTTGATGACGACGTCGACGCCGCCGTCATTGTTACGACGCTGTGGCTTACCGTATTTCTCGATTGCCCACTTCGAAAAGTCGACTTCCTTGTAGTTGATGACGTGATCGGCGCCCAGATCCTTCAGCCGCTGGATCTTGTCAGCACTCGATGCGCACGCGATGACCTCCGCGCCGCGCATTTTTGCGAGCAGTACGCACCCGGTGCCCACACCGCCGCTTGCGCCCAGCACCATCACCTTCTCGCCGGCCTGGATGGTGTCATGTGTGACGATCATTCGATGCGCAGTGCCATAGGCAACGGGAAGCGATGCGGCCTGCTCGAACGTGACTTTCTCGGGCATGCGCAGCAGCTGGTCTGCAGACACGAGGCACTTCTCAGCCAGACCGCCGTGCATCATCTCGCCCATGAGGCCTTTCCGGCGGTTGAGCGGGTTCACGAGCACACGATCTCCCGTCTTCCACCCGGTGACACCGCCGCCGACTTCGAGAATCTCGCCGGCGATGTCGAGCCCGATGATCATCGGCATCGGCACTTTGATACCGGGCATGCCGCGAACCGTGAAGACGTCGTGATAGTTGAACGATGTCGCCCGCACGCGAATTACGACGTGCCCTTCGGTTACCGTGGGGTCGGGGAAGTCGGTCACGTATTGCAGATTCTCGAGGGCGCCGTGCTCGCGCAGTACCACTGCTCTCATTTGTTTCTCTCCTCTCTATCCGTCGCAAAGTGCAAACCTACTTTGCGCCGAAACTGCTGATTTGAACTGAATCGCGGGCGAAGCCCGACGATTACAGCTTGAAACTGCTACGAAACACCATCTGGCGAGCCGCCACTGTTTCTTCGTTGCCCTTACCGCACTTCAGGCGCCGGGCCGCCCCAAGCCTGGCGTGCTGACTTCGCCGTTTCGGCCGAAAGTAGATTTTCACTTTCGGACGTTAGGGTGTGCCGGCCGAAAGTAGGTTTCCACTTTCGGACGATTATGGGCTGATGGCGAGGTTCATCACGGAGCGGCTGGTGAGTATCGCTGAGAGCACCATATTGCGCGAGGCTTCGATCTGCTCACGGCAGATGCGTTCGGCTGTTTCTCCATCACCGCGGGCGAGTGCTTTCACCAGGGTTTTGTGCTCGTGCAGAGTCTCCTGCGGACCTTTGCGAAGGCCGAGCCCGAGATGTAGCAGGCGCGTCATTTCGTCGAGGAGGTGCTCGATTGCGGCGGCGAGCCGTGCGTTACCAGTGGCCTCAGCGATCGTGACGTGAAAGGCCTTGTTCGCTTCCAGGAAACGACCCGTGCTGCGGGCGTCTCCGGGCTCGTAACCCGAACGGCAGATGTCGTCGTAAGCTTTGAGCTGCTGGCTGTTGACCTTGCCCGCCGCCATGCGGGCAGCGCGTGGCTCGAGCATGAGCCGCAGCTCGAACACGTCGTGGATATCCTGCAGCGTAACGGGAACGATCCTGTAGCCGCGCCGGGGGATCGCTCGCACCAGGCCATCGTGCGAGAGTTTCGTCAGCGCGACGCGGACGCCCGCTTTGGCCAGCTTGTAGTGGTTGCACAGCTGGGCTTCGGACACTTCGCTGCCGGGTGCAATCGCGCAGCTGATGATGTCGCGGCGGATGCGTTCGTAGGCGCGATCGGTGAGCAGCGGAATGGTTACGCCCATGTGTGAAATTCTAATTAGCCCTCCGTGACATGGCAATCGAGAGATCAGCATCAATATTTCAGAATTCAGAAGTAAGCAGAAAGGAGTAAGGGGAAAGCGGCAGGTTTAGGAATTAGAATCGAAGCTCGATATCAGATATGCAGTCTGAGCTTCCGAATTCCTTATCCTGAATCCCGAAATCTGAGTCCTCGATCGTCCTCATGTCGCAACGCCAGGGTGGCGCCGCCGCGTCCCGGGGCATCGTGAGCGCGGAAGTTGCGCGCGCCACTGTCGTTGCCGTCGTGGTCGCCACCACGGTCGCGCAGGCGGCATCGACAATGGGTGCAGCCGTCTTCCCCGTGATTGCGCCGCGACTTGCCGCCGATGTCGGCGTTACGCCGGCAATGATCGGCTACTTCATCAGCCTCGCCTTCGGCACCGCGGCGCTGAGTGCGCCCTTCACGAGCTTCGCGGTCCCTCGATGGGGTGCGTGCCGCGCAACGCAGGTGGGACTCTCGATCTGCGCGCTTGCCATGGCGATTGCAATATCGGCGTCCGTCGCCGCCCTCGCCGTGTGCGCCATCCTGCTCGGCCTCGGGATGACGCTCATGACCCCCGCTTCGGGTCATCTGCTGTTTCGCTTCAGCCCGGCGAAGAATCGTAATCTCATATTTTCGATCAAGCAGACCGGCGTCCCGCTCGGCTGGATGATCATGGCGCTGGTGGCGCCCTCGATCACGCTCGCCTGGGGGTGGCGCTGGGCGCTCGGGTTGGTGCTCGTCATCTGTCTTGGCGCCGCGCTCGCCTTGCAATCGGTGCGGGCGCATTGGGATGACGACCGCAAATCTTCCGGCGCGCTGTGGGCAAATCCGGCGGCAGGGCTGAGGCTCATCTGGCGTTTTCCCGTGTTGCGCTGGCTTTCGGTTTCGTCGCTGTTTCTCACGTTCGTGCAGCTTTGCCTCGGCACTTTCCTCGTGACGATGCTGGTCACCGAAAGCGGTTACAGCCTCGTCGCCGCCGGCGTTCTGCTGTCACTGGTGCAGGCGGCAGGTGTGGGCGGCCGCATACTCTGGGGTTGGGCGGCAGATCGCAGCGGCGACAGCCTGGGGCTCCTGCAAAAGCTGGCCATCACCACAGCAATGTGCTGCGTCGTCACGGCTTTCCTGAGTGCAACGTGGCCTACGACTGTGCTTGCGCTCTTCCTCGCGCTTTTCGGTCTCGTTGCGGTTGGATGGAACGGGCTTTTCCTCGCTGAAGTCGCCCATCACAGCCCTCGCGGCGCCGTAAGCATCGCAACGAGCGGCGCGATGGTCTGGAACTTCGGCGGCATTCTCATCGGCCCCGCGCTGTTCGCTACAACCTACGACGTGACCGGCAGCTACGCCCTCACGTACGGCGGCATGGCGATCGTAGCGGCGGCGGGGGCCGTGTTTCTCGGGTTATCCGCCCGCGC
>JBKJPI010000133.1:0-9070 GCA_046595235.1 Burkholderiales bacterium
TCCGGCGAAGCCGATTCGCGTGATCGATGGTTACCCCGCGGGCGGCGGCACCGATATCGTCGCGCGGACAATATCGCCCAAGTTCCAGGAGAGCCTGGGCCAACCGTGGGTTGTCGACAATCGCGCGGGCGCGCAGGGAATCATCGGCGCTGAAACCGCGTCCAGGGCTGCGCCAGACGGCTATACGCTACTCATGTACACCACGAATTTCACGATCCATCCAAGCATCTACAAGAACCTGCCCTACGATCTACTCAAGGCGTTCGTTCCAGTCACACAGACTTCAAGCGTCGCCATGGCGATCATCGTGCATCCGACGGTCCCTGCGCGGAACGTGAAGGAGTTGATCGCGCTGGCCGGCGCGAAGCCTGGCCGCCTCAACTACGCTTCGAGCGGCTTCGGCGGAATCACGCACATGGCCGGAGAGCTCTTCAACACGATGGCGCGCGTGAAGATGGCACACATACCCTACAAAGGTGGGGCGCCGAGCGTCGCCGCAACGCTCGGCGGTGAAGTCGATCTGACGTTTGCCGCGATTCCGGTCGCGGCACCGCATATCCGTAGCCAGAAAGTGCGCCCGATCGCCGTCAGCACCGCGAGGCGCTCGACCGTCATGCCGGAGCTCTCCACGATAGGCGAGTCCGGTTTGCCGGGATTCGAAGTCACCAATGCGTACGGGGTGCTTGCGCCCGCCGGCACACCCCGCGAGATCGTGGTCAAACTCCAGCAGGAGATCGCGCGCATCCTCAATTTGCCCGACGTCCGGGAACGACTGATGGGTCTGGGCGCGGAGCCCGTCGGCAGCACACCGGAGCAGTTCGGCAACTATCTGCGCAGCGAGATCGTGAAGTGGGCGAAGGTCGTGAAGGCGACAGGCATCGAATTGCAGGCGTGGTGACGGCATGATCAAGCTCTACCTCGAAGACCTCGTGCCCAGGCGGTCTCGGGCACCTATCGCATCGCGCTGGGTCCGCACGCTGGACCACGCGCAGAGCGCAAGGGGCAATGCGATGAGGCCCCGCTTGCCGTCGCTCAACGCGTCGTGGCCCACCAGCGCGAACGGCGCTTGTCGACCGTTACGGGCGGCCAGAGTACCGCCCCGCGACACCTGCACCTGCCTGCTCACACGAACGTGAGCAACCGCCGCGGATTGTCTACCAGTACCGCCTTGATTTCCTCTTCGCTGAAATCGCGCCGCATCAGCGGCACGATGTTCTCGAAGATGTGGCCGTAGCCGTGGCCGCCGTATTCGAGGAGCCGCGTCTTGTAGCAGATGTCGTGTGAAATCAGGACGCGGTCGAGAAAGCCACGGTCGGCGAGCCGGCGCAGCGTTGCGAGACGCATGCCGTCGTTGGGCATGTGCACTTCAGGCGCGCGCCAGTAATACGTCGTCTCCTGTCCGAAGAGGTCGAATTCCATGACGCAGCCGGTATCGGCGAGCCTGAAGAGCCGGTCGTCGTCGAAGATGGTGCGGTCGAGATGGCTGATGATGACGCGCGAGGGGTCGGCGCCTTCGGCACACACGAGGTTCATGACTTCCTGGGGCTGGTCGGGGTTGCGGCCGGGGTGGACGTTGAGCGCGGCGCCGGTCTCGCCCTGGGCGATGACTGCGCCGGTCATGACGCGCTTCTCGAGCGCGGTCCACTGCGCCTGGCAGCCGATCTCGCCAATGATCCCCGCGCGCACCCCGGTGCCCCACGCGCCTTCGAAGACCTGCGAAATGATCTCCTGCGCGAAGCGCTCGACGCTCTTGTCCTGGTTGGCGGGGTCCTGATACTCCTCGACGTAATAGCCGCAGCCGATCACGATGGGGACGCCGGCAGCCTCCGAAATCTCCGCGAGGCCGATGGGGTCGGGCTTGAGGCCGCCGCAGGTGAGGTCGACCACGGTGTTGCCGCCGGCTTCGCGCATGCGCTTGAGCTCTTCGATCGCGAGCGCTTTGTCGAGCAACCGATACTTGGTCGGATGCTTCTTCTTGCCGTACATGATCGAGAACACGTTCTGCAGTGTGATCGGGTAGTCGGGCTCGTTCTGCGCGGCCATTTTCGGCGGGGTGATGTCGCAGAGCACGTGCTCGTGCATGAGCGTGGGGCCGAGGTCCGCGGGATCGAGTATTCCGCCCACGCCCTGCGCCTTGCCGCGCAACTCTTCTCGCCTCAGTCGTTTTGCCATCGTGAAGTCGCTAGTTGCGGTGGGTGGCGATCGCGGCATCCACCGCTTCGCGCAGCGTGCCGACGATCGTCTGTATCGCTGCGTCGTCGACGATGAACGGCGGGGCGAGCAACACGTGATCGCCGCGCCGGCCGTCGACCGTGCCGCCCATCGGATAGCACATGAGCCCGCGCTTCATCGCTTCGCGCTTCACGTGCGCGTGAAGCGCGAGATCAGGGTTGAACGGCTCCCGGGTATCGAGGTCGGCGACGAGCTCGATCGCCTGAAACAACCCTCGGCCGCGAATGTCGCCGACGTGGGCGTGCTCGCCGAAGGTGCGCTCAAGCGCGCGCCGCAGGTTCTCGCCCTGCCTGCGCACGTTCGCGAGCAGGTCGTCCTCTGCGATCACGCGCTGCACTTCGAGCGCAGCGGCACACGCGCTCGGGTGCGCCATGTAGGTGTGGCCGTGCTGGAAGAAGCCCGAGCCGTCGCGCACTGCGTCGAAAATCCGCCCTGAGACGAGCAGCGCGCCGATCGGCTGATAGCCGGCGCCGAGCCCTTTCGCGACGACCATCAGATCGGGCGCGATGCCTTCCTGCTCGCACGCGTGCAGCGTGCCGGTGCGTCCCATGCCGCACATCACTTCGTCGAGAATGAGCAGCACGCCGTGGCGGTCGCAGATCTCGCGGATGCGCTTGAAATAGCCGGGGCTCGGCTCGACCGCGCCAAGCGTCGCGCCGACCACGGTCTCGGCGATGAACGCGCACACCGTCGCCGGCCCGAGCCGCTGGATGGCCTGCTCGAGCTCGTTGGCGGCGCGCAGCGCGTATTGCGCTTCGGTCTCGTCGCTGTGCCGGTTGCGATAGCTATAGCAAGGCGAGATATGCTCGAACTTCGGGAGCAGCGGCTCGAAAGGCTCGCGGCGCCAGCGGTTGCCGCCCGCGGCGAGCGCGCCGATCGTGTTGCCGTGATAGCTCTGCCAGCGCCCGATGATGTGGCGGCGCTCGGGCTCACCCGCCTCGATCACGTACTGGCGCGCCATCTTGAGCGCCGCTTCGATGCCCTCGGAGCCGCCGGAATTGAAGTACACGCGCTCGATGCCCGAGGGCGCGCCAGCGATGATCGTGTCGGCCAGCGTCTCGGCGACCTCGGTCGTGAAGAACGACGTGTGCGCGTAGGCCAGCTCATCGAGTTGGCGCTTGATCGCTTCGGTCACACGCGGGTGGCCGTGGCCCAGGCACGATACCGCCGCGCCGCCGGAGGCGTCGAGATACCGTTTGCCGGTGCTGTCGATAACGTACAGCCCTTCTCCGCGCACCGCGACCGGCAGGTCGGCTTTGGTGTGGCGGTGGAATACGTGCCTGCTTCCGGACATGCAGTGTGTCTCCTGTAACGCGCGGCGACGACTTCACGCTGCGTGACGCTTCACCGAGCGATACCGGCGCCGCGCCTACTCGAGCGCGACGTTGGCGGCCTTGATGACCTTCGCCCAGCGCACGGTCTCGGACCTGATGTTGTCGGCGAGCTCCGCCGGGGTCGTGGTGAGCGCTTCGGTGCCCTCGGCGGTGAGCCGGTCGCGGATATCCTGCATCCTGGACGCGCGGATGACTTCGGCGTGCAGCCTGGCGAGGATTTCGGGCGGTGTCCCGGCGGGCGCGAACAGCGCGTTCCAGAGCGTCATCACGACGCCCGGATAGCCCGCTTCGATCATCGTCGGCAGCTGCGGCGCAGCGGGCGAGCGCTTCTCGCCGGTCACCGCGAGCGCTCTCAGCCTGCCCGACTTCACCAGCGGCAGCGACGGCGGCAGGTTGTTGAACATGAGCGGGATCTGTCCGCCGAGCAAGTCGGTTGTCGCGGGACCCGTGCCCTTGTACGGGACGTGAACGATGTCGACACTCGTCACCATCTTGAAGAGCTCCGCCGCGAGGTGGCCGGACGAACCGGCGCCCGCCGAGCCGAAGTTGAGCTGGCCGGGGCGCGCCTTGGCGAGGGCGACGAGCGTTTTCACCGAAGTGACCGGCAGCGTGGGGTGCACGACGAGTATCGTCGGCTGCGTGGCGAGTATGCTGATCGGCGCAAGCGCGCGCTGCACGTCGAACGGCATCTTGCGGTAGAGCCCCGGATTGATCGTGAGATTGGTACTCGCCGTCACGAGCAGCGTGTAGCCGTCGGGGGTGGACTTCGCCGCGACCTCCGAACCGACATTGCCGTTGGCGCCGCCGCGATTGTCCACCACGAACTGCTGCCCGAGGCTTTCGGAAAGCGCCCTCGAATAGACGCGCGCGACGAAATCGGCGCCGCCGCCCGCGGGATACGGCACGATCACACGCACCGAGCGGGTCGGATAGGCCTGGGCGTAGCCGTTGCCGGCCAGAGACAGCAGGATGCCGGCCAACAAAAGGCCGAGGGCGCGCGTCATGCGGTGAATCCTCCCCGTAATGCACTGAACTCTGTATTCGATGTTAGCACCGGTTATCCCGCCACGAGCCGCGCAAACGAACCGTCGATCGTATTTACCGGCGCGCCGCATCTCCACTACGATAGCGTCCACACTCCACGATCGGGAAACAGCATGACGATGCTCAAAGGCGGTCTTATCCAGATGGCGTTGAAGATGGACGCCGCGCACGCGCCGCGCGAGATCCGCGAGGCCATGCTCGAAGCGCACGTGCCCTTCATCGAGGAGGCCGGACGCCGTGGCGTGCAGGTGCTCTGCATGCAGGAGATCTTCAACCATCCCTACTTCTGCCCGGTGAAAGATCCGAAATGGTTCGAAGGCGCGGAGCCGGTCGAAGGCGGGCCGAGCGTGAGCGTACTGACTGCGCTCGCGAAGAAGCACTCGATGGTGATCGTGGCGCCGATCTACGAGCTCGCGGAAAACGGCGGGCGCTACAACACCGCGGCGGTGATCGACGCCGACGGTAAGCTCCTCGGCCGGTATCGAAAGGTGCATGTGCCCAACCGGCCGCAGGGCTCGGCCGAGCAGTTCTACTTCAGGCACGGCGATCTCGGCTTTCCGGTGTTCGATACCGCGTACTGCCGGCTCGGCGTCTACATCTGCTACGACCGGCATTTTCCCGAGGGCTGGCGCGCGCTCGCGCTGAACGGCGCGCAATACATCGTGAACCCTTCGGCCACGGTTGCCGGCACGAGCCAATACGCGTGGCGGATCGAGCAGCCTGCCGCGGCGCTCGCCAACGATGTGTACATCGGCGCGGTGAATCGCGTCGGAACCGAGGCGCCGTGGAATATCGGCCGCTTCTACGGCTCGAGCTATGTCGTGAATCCGCGCGGCGAGATCATCGCGCAGGCGAGCGAAGACCAGGACGAGCTGCTGGTCGCGGACATGGACCTCGCGCTCATCGAGGAGACGCGCGCGCTGTGGCACTTCCGGGAGCACCGGCGGCCGTCGGCTTATGCGGAGCTCGTGCGCGGCGAGTAGACGTCGTCACTCAATCTCGAGCCGTTTGAGTCTGAGTCATTGCGCGGCCAGACGTGGCAGAGCATGGTGGCCGCGCGTGCACAGAATCGAGCGCGGCGTGTAGTCGGTAACCTGAGTGAGCAGTTGCGGCTGAGAGTCCCTACGGTTCGATCGTAATGCCGGCGGTCTTGACAATCCTTGCGTAATTCGCGATGTCGGCCGTGATGGTCGCAGAAAACTGTTCGGGCGTACCGCCGATCGGCTCGTAGCCCAGCGCACGGAGACGCTGCACCACATCCGGCGCTTTCAGGCCGGCCGCAATCGCCCGATTGAGAAGCTCAACGATGTTCCTGGGTATTCCGGCAGGGGCCACGACGCCAAACCAGGGCTCTATGCTGTAGCCCTTCAGCCCCGACTCGTCGATCGTCGGCACATTCGGCGCGGACGCAACGCGTTTGCTGCCGGTCACACCCAGCACCCGCAACTTGCCCGCGGCCGCATGCGGCTGAATCAGCGCGAGGTCCGCCAACATCATGTCGATGTTGCCGGCGATCACGTCCGTCAGCGCCGGCCCGGTGCCTTTGTAAGACACGTGCACGATGTTCGTCCGGGTCATCGACCTCAGAAGCTCCGCGGCGAGGTGCGACATCGCGCCCGAACCGGACGAGCCGTACGATAAATTGTCCTGTTTTCGATTGGCGATGGCGATGAGCTCTCTCACGTTCCTCGCCGGCACCGTCGGGTTGACGGCGAGGGCATAGGGCACGTGCGCGACGTTGATGATCGGGCTGAAGTCCTTCTGCGGGTCATATGAAAGCTTCTTGTAGAGACTGGGCGCCACGGCGAGGTTGCTGGACCCACCCATCGCAATTGCATACCCGTCGGCGGGCAACCTGGAAGCGTGCTCCAGCCCGATAGTGCCCCCCGCTCCGCCCCGGTTCTCGATCACCACGCTCTGGCCCCACTGCTGCGTGAGCTTCTGACCGACGAGGCGGGCCAGGATGTCGTTCGGCCCGCTCGGTGCAAAAGGAACGATCAGGCGGATGACCTTTGCCGGGTATTGCTGCGCGCTCGCGCTGGCAGTCAGCGCAGCGGCAGCCACAACGGCGCAATGCAGGACGAGTTTCGCGTTCACTTTTGAGCTCCTGAGATCCATTGAAGACTACCGGCCCTGCGCCGCGCGATCAATCGATCGTCGCGTGTGCGCCCCTGACCACCCGGCCCCACTTTGCGATTTCATCTCCAGAAGGCCGAACGATGAGAATGAAACCTGGTTCGCCGCATTGGACGCGAACGCGTCGGCGCTGCGCAATAGACGCCCGGTTGCAGTGCGCGGTTCACCAACATGGAGCGTCGTGCGGCGCTCGGCCGGCGGTTCGCTACGGCGGGGCCGGGATCTCCCGTCCACGTACAATAGGTCATTCCAGCCCGCGCTGCTAACGCTGCAGCGGGCCGAGCGTTTAATTTCGAGCTGAGGAGTAAGGGATGAGTGAAGCCCAGGTAGTGCGATTCGAAGTTGAGGACGGCATCGGCGTGATTACGGTCGACAACCCGCCGGTAAATGCGCTCGGACCCGGCGTGCGCGAAGGAATCATCGAGTCTGTAGAGCGTGGCATGGCCGATCCCAACGTCGCCGCCATGGTGCTGATTGGCGCAGGCCGCAGCTTCATCGCAGGTGCGGACATCCGGCAGTTCGGGAAGCCGCGCACGCAACCTGCGCGCCGCAGCACCGATGTGCTCGACGACAGCACGAAGCCCGTCGTCGCCGCGATCCACGGCTACGCGCTGGGTGGCGGCCTCGAGCACGCGCTCTCCTGCAATTACCGTGTAGCCGTGCCCAGCGCCAAGGTCGGGTTGCCCGAAGTTCTGATCGGAATCCTGCCGGGCGGTGGCGGCACGCAGCGGCTGCCGCGTCTTATCGGCCCGAAGGCGGCGATGGAGATGATTGTGAGCGGGCGCCACGTGCCGGCGGCGGAAGCGAAGACGCTCGGCATCGTCGACGAAATCGTGGATGAGAAGGATCTCCGCGGCGCGGCCATCCGCTTTGCGAAGAGCATTGCCGCGAAACGCCCGCTGCCGCGCGTGCGTGACAAGACCGACCGCCTCGCTGAAGCCAAGGCGGACCCGGGCATGTTCGACGCGATGCGGAAATCGATCGCGCGCAAGGCGCGCAATCAGAAGGCACCGTATAACTGCATCGCGTGCGTCGAGGCGGCAACGACGCAGCCCTTCGACGAAGGCATCCAGACCGAGCGCCGGCTTTTCTCCGAGCTCGAGAATTCCGACGAAGCGAAGGCGCTGCGCTACGCCTTCTTCGCCGAGCGCGAAGTGGCGAAGATCCCCGGCGCGCCGAAGGACTTGAAGCCCGCGCGCGTCAAGACCGCGGCGGTCATCGGCGCCGGCACCATGGGCGGCGGCATTGCGATGTGCTTCGCCGATTCCGGCATCCCCGTGAAAGTACTCGAAGCGACGCGGGAGGCGCTCGACAAAGGCCTGCAGCGCGTGCGGGACAACTATGCGGTCAGCGTCAAGCGCGGCAGCATCACGCAGGCACAGATGGACGAGCGCCTTCCGCTCATCCAGCCGGTGCAGCGCTATGAAGACATCGGCGATTGCGACGTCGTCATCGAGGCCGTGTTCGAGCGCATCGACGTGAAGAAGGACGTGTTCGCGAAGCTCGACGCCGTAATGAAGCCGGGTGCGATGCTGCTCACCAATTCCTCGGCGATCGACATCGACATCATGGCCGGCGTCACGAAGCGGCCGCAGGACGTCGGCGGCGCGCACTTCTTCGCGCCGGCCAACGTGATGAAGCTGTGCGAAGTGGTCAGGGGCACGCAGACTTCGATCGAGGTGATCGCGGGCGCGATGAAGATGGGGCGCGACATCGGCAAGATCAGCGCGGTCGCAGGGTCATGCGACGGCTTTGCAGCGAATCGGAGCCGAGCGCCGTTCGTAACCGAGATGTTCCTAATGCTGGAGGAAGGGGCGCTGCCGGAGCAGATCGACAAGGTGATGATCGATTTCGGCTACCCGATGGGGCCTTTCGCCGTCAGCGACCTCTCGGGCCTCGACATCAGCTACGACACGCGGAAGCGCCGCGCCGCCGCCGATCCGAATTACCGCAAGCTGCACGTCCCCGATCGCCTCGTCGAGATGGGCCGCAAAGGTCAGAAGACCGGCGCCGGCTGGTACCGCTACGAAAAGGGCGACCGCACCCCGCATCCGGACGAAGTGGTGAAGAGCGTGATTGCGGAGGTCGCAAAAGAGCTCGGCATCGAGCAGCGCACCTTCACCGACGAGGAGCTCCTGCGCAGACTCCTGCTGGCTTCGGTCAACGAGGCGTGCAAGATATTAGAAGAGGGCAAGGCCTACCGCGCGAGCGACATCGACGTCATGTGGCTGCACGGCTTCGGCTTCCCGCGCTATCGCGGCGGACTCATGTTCTGGGCCGAAAGCTTGGGCTCGAAGGCGATCCTTGAGCAGATCAACGAGTGG
>JBKJPI010000158.1:0-5597 GCA_046595235.1 Burkholderiales bacterium
GCGCTCGCGTGCGACGCGGGCCAAGATTTCTCAGCTGCGGGCTGTGCGGCTCACAGTGCATCGGTCGAACACGCATATCTATGCCCAGGTAATCGACGCGACGGCATCAAAGGTCCTGGCGAGTGCATCTACTGCAGAGAAAGCTGTGCGCGCGAGCGTCGAATACGGCGGCAACGTGAAAGCGGCGGCCGACGTAGGGCGCCGCATTGCGGAGAAAGCAAAGGAGCTGGGTATCGCCCAGGTGGCGTTCGATCGTTCCGGTTACAAGTACCACGGACGCGTGAAAGCGCTGGCCGAAGCTGCACGTGAAGCGGGCCTCAAGTTCTAGGTTCTGTTCTTTCGTAAATTGGTTTTAGTTCGCGCGGGGCTGGTAGCAGCCCGCGTCCAACCCAAATAAGCGGTGAATGGCATATGGCAAGACTTCAGGCAGGCAAGATGCAAACCGGCGACGATCGCGGGGACGGACTGCGCGAGAAGATGGTCGCGGTGAACCGCGTGACCAAAGTCGTTAAAGGCGGTCGCGTGCTCGGCTTTGCTGCGCTAGCCGTGGTTGGCGACGGAGACGGCGGCATCGGCATGGGCAAGGGTAAGGCGCGCGAGGTTCCCGTCGCAGTGCAGAAAGCCATGGAAGAAGCCCGCCGCAAAATGGTCAAGGTTTCGCTTAAGAACGGAACGCTCCATCACAAAGTAATCGGGCGTCACGGGGCGGCGCGTGTTTACATGCAGCCGGCCTCCGAGGGCACGGGCATCATCGCCGGCGGCCCTGTTCGCGCCGTGCTCGAAGTGATGGGTGTCACCAACATCCTGTCGAAGTGCCTCGGCTCGACGAACCCATACAACGTCGTGCGCGCAACGATCAACGGTCTCACCGAGATGAATACGCCTTCGGCCATCGCGGCAAAGCGCGGCAAGTCTATTGAAGAGATCACGGGGTAAGCGATGGCTGATGCAGGAAAAACGATCAAAGTGACGCTCGTGAAGAGCATTATCGGAACGAATCCCCAGCATCGCGCCTGCGTGCGCGGTCTCGGCCTGAGACGTATCAATCACACTGTCGAAGTGCTCGATACGCCCGCGAATCGCGGCATGATCAATCGCGTCAGCTACATGCTGAAGTACGACGCGAAGTAGGCTTGCGTCTCACATCGACCGAGCAACGGTACAAAACGTAATAGCCATAGGCCACCACATGCAGCTAAACAAAATTAAGCCCGCTTCCGGCGCGAAACACACCAAGAAGCGCGTAGGTCGCGGCATTGGCTGCGGTTCCGGCAAAACTGCAGGGCGTGGCCACAAAGGCCAGAAAGCGCGCGCTGGCGGTTTCCATAAAGTGGGATTCGAAGGCGGGCAGATGCCGCTGCAGCGGCGCCTGCCGAAGCGCGGCTTCGTGTCCCCGATCAAAAAAGACACAGCGCAGGTTCGCCTGTCCGACCTGCAAAGCGTTCAGGGGGACGTGATAGACGTCGCTTCTTTGAAAGCAGCCGGCGTCGTTCCGCACCTTGCGCGCAGAGTTAAAGTGATTCTGTCCGGAGAAATTCACCGCAAGGTCTCGCTGAAGGGCATCCTCATCAGCGCTGGCGCACGTGCGGCGATTGAAGCCGCAGGTGGAAGCGTCGAGCTGCCCGAAGTCAAAGTCGTGCCGGGTAAAAAAGCTGACCGCGCGGCAGCACGCGAAGAGAAAGCCGCAGCTCGCACAGAGCAGGCCTCCGCGGGAAGGGCTGAGTAACTTTGGCTGCGAATTCTTTGCTCGCCTCGGGGAAGCTCGGCGACTTAAAGCGCCGGCTGCTCTTCCTGCTGGGCGCACTGATCGTATTTCGTATCGGCTCCTTCATCCCGGTGCCGGGGATCGATCAGCTTCAGCTCGCGGAGCTTTTCAAGCAGCAGCGCGGCGGCATCCTGGACATGTTCAACATGTTCTCCGGCGGTGCGCTTTCACGCTTTTCGCTTTTCGCGCTGGGCATCATGCCGTACATCTCGGCCTCGATCATCATGCAGCTCATGACGGTTGTTTCGCCAACGTTGGAGGCGCTGAAGAAGGAAGGCGAGTCGGGACGCCGCAAGATCACGCAGTACACGCGCTACGGAACATTCGGTCTGGCGCTCTTTCAGTCGATGGGGATTGCGATCGCGCTCGAGTCTCAGCGCGGCCTCGTGGTGGATCCGGGGCTCATGTTCAGGTTCACGGCGATCGTAACGCTGACGACGGGGACAATGTTCCTGATGTGGCTCGGCGAACAAATCACCGAGCGCGGGATCGGCAACGGAATATCGCTCATAATTTTCGCGGGTATCGCTGCGGGTTTCCCATCGGCGATTGCGGGGACGCTGGAGCTTGCGCGCACCGGGTCGTTTTCAATTCCGTTCGTGCTGTTGCTCTTCCTGCTCGTTGGCCTTGTGACGGCGTTCGTGGTCTTCGTCGAGCGCGGGCAGCGAAAGATCCTGGTTAATTACGCGAAACGACAGGTCGGGCGAAAAGTTTACGGCGGACAAACCTCGCACCTTCCGCTCAAGCTGAACATGGCAGGCGTGATCCCCCCGATCTTCGCGTCGTCGATCATCCTGTTCCCGGCGACGCTGGTCGGCTGGTTCGGTCAATCGGAAGGTTTCAGCTGGCTGCGTGACATCGCGTCGACGTTGTCTCCGGGCCAGCCCATTTACGTAATCTTTTATGCTTCTGCGATCATTTTCTTCTGCTTCTTCTACACGGCGCTTGTTTTCAATCCCAAGGAGACCGCTGACAATCTGAAGAAGAGCGGCGCTTTCGTGCCCGGGATCCGTCCGGGTGACCAGACCGCCCGCTACATAGAAAAGATCATGATGCGGTTGACGCTGACCGGCGCTATCTACGTCACCCTCGTGTGCCTCCTGCCTGAGCTTCTGATCGTCTGGAAGAACGTACCTTTCTATTTCGGCGGCACGAGCCTTCTGATCATCGTTGTCGTCACCATGGATTTCATGGCGCAGGTGCAGGCGTATGTAATGTCGCACCAGTACGAAAGCCTTCTGAAGAAGGCGAATTTCAAAGGTGGGGTGTTTCCGACTCGGTAATGTCCAAAGAAGAAACGATCCAGATGCAGGGGGAAATCGCTGAAACCCTGCCGAATGCGACATTCAGGGTCAGGCTTGAAAATGGACACGTCGTGCTTGCACACATCTCCGGGAAAATGCGGATGCACTATATCCGCATCCTGCCCGGCGACAAGGTAACGGTGGAGCTGACGCCGTACGATTTGACGCGCGCACGGATTGTTTTCCGTGCGAAGTGATGAACGAGGCCGCAAAGGATAGACATGAAAGTACTCGCATCGGTTAAACGCATCTGCCGCAACTGCAAAGTCGTCAAGAGGAAGGGCGTCGTTCGGGTCATCTGCAGCAAGGATCCGCGGCACAAGCAGCGCCAGGGTTAACGCTGCGACGCGTCGGCGATGAGACGCCGGCGCAAATGTAACTTTGGTGCCTCTCTGCGCTTCGAACATGATTCTTTCTTGAAAATTAGGGTGTTACGCGCTAAAATTTCCGGTTTTTCCGATCGCGCGTGAACATCAGAACTAGGACACGAAAATGGCTCGTATAGGTGGCGTCAACATTCCGAATCATCAGCATGCAGAGATCGCGCTCACCGTGATCTTCGGTGTCGGGCGCTCGCGCGCCCGCACGATATGCACGGCAGCTGGAATCGCGAACACGACCAAGATCAAGGATCTGTCCGACAGCGAGATGGACCGCCTGCGCGAACAAGTCGGCAAGCACACGATCGAAGGTGACCTTCGCCGCGAAGTATCGATGAATATCAAGCGGCTGATGGACCTTGGCACATGGCGCGGGAAGCGCCATCGCGCCGGCCTGCCGGTCCGCGGTCAGCGCACGCGCACGAACGCACGTACACGCAAAGGTCCGCGCAAGGCAGCCGTCAAGATCGTGCGCGCAGGCGCAGTGTAGACGTAACAGTAGACGTAACTAAGAGCTACTCCAAGGATAGTCAATGGCAAAAGCAAGCACTCGGGTGCGCAAGAAGGTCCGGAAGAATGTGGCGGAAGGCATCGCGCACATTCACGCCTCGTTCAATAACACGATCGTCACCATTACCGATCGTCAGGGCAATGCGCTCGCGTGGGCTACATGCGGCAGCAATGGCTTCAAAGGTTCGCGCAAGTCGACGCCTTTCGCAGCGCAGGTCGCTGCCGAGCAGGCGGGCCGGCTTGCAGCTGAATCGGGGGTGAAGAATATTGAAGTTCGGATCAAGGGCCCCGGCCCCGGCCGTGAATCGGCGGTGCGTGCGCTGAATGCCGTGGGGTTCAAGATCACCAGCATCTCGGACGTGACACCGGTGCCGCACAACGGCTGCCGGCCGCCCAAGAAGCGCCGGATCTAAGGAGATATATCAGTGGCCAGAAATTTAGATGCGCGCTGCCGTCAGTGTCGCAGGGAAGGCGAGAAACTCTTCCTGAAAGCCGAGAAGTGTTTCACCGACAAGTGCGCGATCGAGCGGCGTAATTATCCGCCGGGGCAGCACGGCCAGAAGAACACGCGCCTGTCGGGCTACGGCGTTCAGTTGCGTGAGAAGCAGAAAGTTCGCCGCACGTACGGCGTGCTGGAGAAGCAGTTTCGCCTGAATTACTTCCAGGCTGCAGCCAGCAAGGGCGTGACCGGCGAAGCGCTGCTGCAGATCCTCGAAGGGCGTCTCGACAGCGTTTGCTATCGCATGGGTTTCGGCGGCTCGCGGACCGAGGCGCGGCAGATCGTGCGTCACAACGGCATTCTCGTGAACGCGCGTCGTGTCAACATACCGTCGTATCAGGTGCGTCCAGGTGACGTGGTCGAAGTCGCGCAGCCGGCGAAGGCTCAACT
Organism: Burkholderiales bacterium; assembly: GCA_046595235.1. Taxonomy (GTDB): domain Bacteria; phylum Pseudomonadota; class Gammaproteobacteria; order Burkholderiales; family SG8-41; genus JAQGMV01. Next base: position 4,849 of record JBKJPI010000158.1, read on the forward strand.
TCGTATCAAAGCTTCAGCGGAAGCAGTGGCGTCCCGCGGCTATCCCGAATGGGTTGAAGTCGATGCCGCGGCGCTGAAGGGCACATTCAAGGCGCGGCCGGAACGCTCGCAGCTGTCGTCCACCATCAACGAGTCGCTGGTCGTCGAGCTTTACTCCAAGTAAACGTCGAGCTGAACTCCCAAGTAATCTGTCGAGAGGTACCGAACCTATGGCCAGCAGCGCTTTTTTGAAACCCCGCATCATCGATGTGCAGAACATCTCGCCTTTCCACGCGCGGCTCACGATGGAGCCTTTCGAGCGCGGCTACGGCCACACGCTCGGCAACGCGCTGCGGCGGACCCTCCTCTCTTCGATGCCCGGCTACGCCGCCACCGAAGTGAAGATGGCCGGCGTTTTGCACGAGTACTCCACGATCGACGGCGTGCAGGAAGACGTTGTCGACATTCTGCTCAACCTGAAAGGCGTCGTGCTGAAGATGCATGGTCGTGACGAAGCCACTCTTACGCTCAAGAAGTCGGGCGAAGGGCTGGTGACCGCAGGCGATATCGAGCAGCAGCACGACGTGGAAATCGTGAACCCCGATCATGTCATCGCGCACCTCGCCCCCGGCGGCAAGCTCGACATGCAGATCACCATTGAGCAAGGCCGCGGCTATATAGCGGCGACGTCGCGCAAGATGGCGGACGAAGGCCGCAGCGTAGGCAGCATCATGCTCGACGCGTCATTCAGCCCCGTGCGTCGTGTGAGC
>JBKJPI010000244.1:0-3424 GCA_046595235.1 Burkholderiales bacterium
CCGGAGCGCCTGGTTAGAGATTGTCGGCAGCGTGTGCGAGCGGTTCAATTGAGCGTGCCGTGGCTGGTGTCAGATGACCAATTACTAGCACGTAATTCTCGAGACGCCGGCGGGCAATCTGTCGCAGGGGATGCGGCAGCTCAACGGTGTCTACACGCAGTATGTGAACCGGAGGCACGGACGGGTTGGACATGCGTTTCAAGGCCGCTACAAGGCGATCCTGGTGGAGAAGCACATCTGCTGGAACTTGCGCGCTACCTTGTGCTGAATCCGGTCAGGGCTAAGATGGTGCGGCGCCCGGAACAGTGGGAGTGGAGTTCCTACCGAGCGATGATCGCTGCGGCAGACAGACCGCCGTGGTTTCAAACGGACTGGTTGCTCGGGCAGTTTGGCGCCCGCCGCGCCGGGGCGGCAGAGTGGTATGCGGAATTCGTCCATGCGGGGATTGAATCCCTAGAGTCCAGCGTCGGGCGAGGGCTCGGCCGCTGACGGCTTATGGTGCTGAAAAGGACCGCGAGCGGGCGATGCGGAAGCCTAAGCCTTAGGCGACTACTCGATGAAACAGATCGCGGAGCATTTTGGCGTGCACTATTCGACGGTGAGTCGCAATATTCGAAGACTCGAAAAACGGGGTCGGTAGGAGTCGATTGAATTGCAGACTTCACCTCGCGACCCGCGTAACCTGCGGTGACCCCCGACCACCGCGACGGACCGGGCTGAGATAAGAGCAGGTTTTCGCATGCCTTAGCCGTGGCGATGCACAGTTACGACACAGACGAACCACGAAGACTCCTTATGCCGCGCCGGATGACTTTCGAATTCGAGCTGACCCAGCCGCGCGGGCCCAAGGCGCCGCGGCCGACTGCAGATTGCCCGATGCGTATCCTGATCTTGGGCGACTTCAGTGGACGCGCCAACCGCGGCGTGGAGAATCATGCGGACCTTGCCAAGCGCACGCCGACCTTAGTCGACGTCGATAACTTCGATAGCGTGATGTCCCGGGTCGCACCGAGCCTAAAGTTGCCCGCCGAGCAGCCGGGCGACGCGGGCGTCACAATCGACCTCACGCAGCTTGACGACTTTCATCCCGATGCGCTGTTCCAGCGTCTCCCGATGTTTCAAGCACTGCGGGAAATGCGGCAGCGCTTGCAGAATCCTGCGACGTTTGCCGAGGCTGCTGCAGAATTCAGAACGGATGCACAGCGCGTCGAGCAGCCAGAGGCCGAGTCCCCTGCCAGTACTCAAACCTATGAGCAGGATACCGACACCTTCGTACGGCTTCTGGGGGGCAAGCCCGCGAGCGCTCCTACAGGCGCGTCGAATCTAGCGCAGCAAGTCGATATCGATGCGCTCATCCGCAACATCGTCGCCCCGCATATCGTGCCCGACGCGTCGGCTTTCCAGGCGCAATTCGTCGCATCGGTGGACGCGGCGACGACCGAGCAGATGAGGCGGGTTCTGCACGATCCCGACTTCCAGGCGCTCGAGGCCCTGTGGCGCGGCGTGCAATGGCTCGTCTCCAACCTTGAGCTCGGAGAAGGGCTGAAGCTTTACGTGCTGGATGTGAGCAAGGGCGAGTTGCTCGCGGACATTAGAGCCCAGCAAGGCAATGTCGAATCGTCGGGGCTTTATCGGCTGCTGGTGGAGCAGGGGCCGCGCACGACGGGCGGCGAGCCGTGGTCCGTCATCGTGGGCGCCTACGAGTTCGGCGTCGAGGGTCCGGATATCGGGCTGCTCGCCTGTCTGGGTTCGATCGCATCACACGCGGGAGGCCCCTTCCTTGCCGCTGCTAAACCCTTAATTGCAGGATTCGAATCGACCGCGTCGATGCCGGATCCGCGAGATTGGACGCCCGTTGAAGATGCGGCGTTCGAAGGCTGGCACAAGCTGCGCGAGAGCCTGCTTGCACCGTGGATCGGCCTTGCTTTTCCCCGCATGCTGCTACGCCTGCCATACGGCAAAGCAACGGAGCGCGTTGAACAATTCGACTTCGACGAGCTCAGTGCCGCTCGCGAGCACGAGAGTTACCTGTGGGGCAACGGCGCGTTGGCCTGCGCGCTCCTGCTCGGACGCTCGTTCCTCTCGCGCGGCTGGGAGATGGAGCCGGGCGACGAGCTCGACGTGGAGGACCTGCCTGCCCATGCATATACCGAAGACGGCGAAAAACGCTTGCAACCGTGCGCTGAAGCGAACATCAACGAGCGGGCCGGCCAGGCGCTGCTCGAGCGCGGCCTGATCCCGCTTTTGAGCTACAAGAACCGCAACGCCGTACGTGTGATGCGCCTGCAGTCGATCGCGCATCCTGCGCATCAGCTGTCGGGGCCATGGGAATGATTGCGTCTGTCTTTACGCTATCAGCACCGCCAGATGTGAAGTGAACGCCAGCTGCCGCGCGCCGACTTTAGAAGTCCCTGCAGTGGCGCTGAAATCGTGAGGGCCGGCGTGCGCTGGTCGCGGAGGGGAAGCCTAAACTCCGGGCCCGCGATTTTTTGCTAAAGCGTCCGCCAGCCTATGATCGTGCCGCGCCTCTCCAGGCCGGCGCGGATCTCGCCCTATATAAGTGCAGCTCTTAGACTCGTAGTACTGCGCGACTTCCAGCGGCAGCATGAAGCCCTCCAAGGCCGCTCGATTCTTCGAGGAAGCTCTTAGCGACGCCGAACGCGAGCTCCGACGCCGTAATGCTGGAATTCCCAGGTCGCCGACCGTCTGTTCTCTGAAGCGGTCGAGCACGCGCGTTGGGCGTGAGTTAATAACATAGATGCAGATATCGGTATCAAGCAGGTACTTCACTTCAGCTTGACGCGCTTTTGCTGTGCTTTTGGCTGATTACGCTTAAGCTCCACGCCGGCCTCGAATTGGTCCAGACTTTGAAACAGGGTGTCCCAAGATCGCGTGCGCGGCAGCAGCACCACGGCATCGCCGACGCGCTTGATGAGCACTTCATTGCCTTCGAAGCGGTACTCCTTAGGCAGCCGCACCGCTTGGCTACGGCCGGACATGAAAACTTTCGCGGTATCCACAGGCGAGTTCCTTAAATATGATCTTGAGATATTACGGAAAGCACGCGCTGTATGCGGTGTTTATCACCCGAGGCGATCAAGCTCGAAGGCGCGTTCTAGCTTCGAGTACTAGGCGGAAAACGCCGTGGCCCCCCGCAGCGCTGTTGGAGAAGTCGGAATATGCGGCGTCGTGCTTGCTGTCCGTCAGTCGGAGATAGTTGTGCCGCTAGTAAAGAATTTCCGGCCGTCCCTGGGGATCGAATGGACCGCGGGGCGATTCAACCTCGGCGACCGCCTTGATGATTGCGACCTCAACCTCCAGCGACTTCGCCGCTTCGGCATAGTCAGCGTCGGTCAGGCCGCGTGCTGGATTAAGGCGTTGTCTGACGAGAAAGCTCACATCAGGGTCGGCACTCCTGCCCTGT
>JBKJPI010000268.1:0-13258 GCA_046595235.1 Burkholderiales bacterium
CCGATATTGATCAGCGGACTGGTCTCAATGTCGCGTGAGAGTGCCCGGGCGGTCTGTTGGGCACGCACCGCCGGGCTTGCGATGATGCGTACATCCCTGGGCAGGCGGGTTTCAAGCCATGCGGCCATCCGGGCCGCCTGCTTGTGTCCTTTCGGCGTCAGTTCCCGAGCCGCGTCACTGGCCCCTTCTCCCGCATCGGCGTGCCGCCACAAAATAAGCTCCATGACGGGGGCACATGCAATTTACGGGCGCTGGAAAGTTTGGGATGTCAGGCGGGATTGGCAGTCGCATGACGGTCGAGCAGCACCTGCTGGGCACTGGTCGGCTGGCAATCGCCAGACTGAAGACTCCGGTAGGTTCCATCCTCAGCCATTTCCCATGCCTGGCAGTTGTCGGCCAGATACTGCAGAAGCCCCTCGCCGATCACCCGCTGCTTGAGCTCCGGATCGAACACCGGAAAACAGATTTCGACACGGCGAAAGAAATTCCTCGGCATCCAGTCGGCGCTGGACAGATAGACGTCGTCAGCACCGTCGTTCCTGAAATAAAACACCCGCGTGTGCTCGAGGAAGCGTCCGATGACCGAACGGACTCGAATGTTATGCGAGCAATCCGGGATGCCTGGGCGCAACGCACAGACGCCGCGCACGATCAGATCGATCTGAACGCCGGCCCTTGACGCGTCGCACAGCGCCGCAATCACCTGCGGATCGAGCAACGCGTTCATCTTCGCGATGATCCTCGCCTCGCGCCCAGCTTTCGCGTGAGCCGCTTCGCGCTGGATCGACTGCACCACCCGTTTGTGCAGCGTGAACGGCGCTTCCCAGAGGTGTTTCAGCTTGGTCGCCCTGCCGAGACCGGTAAGCTGAATGAAAACGTCGTTCACATCGGCGCAAATCTCTTCGTTTGCGGTCATCAGACCGAAGTCTGTGTAGAGCTTCGTAGTACGCGCATGGTAGTTGCCGGTCGAGAGATGTACATACCGTCGCAGCCCGAGCTCCTCCCGGCGGACAATCATGAGCATCTTCGCGTGCGTCTTGTGACCCACGACGCCGTAGACGACATGCGCGCCTGTCTCTTCGAGCCGCTGCGCCCAGTTGATGTTGGCTTCCTCGTCGAACCGCGCCAGAAGCTCCACGATCACCGTCACCTCCTTGCCACTGCGCGCTGCGGCGATGAGGATCTCCATTAACTCGGATTCTGCGCCGGTGCGATAAACCGTTTGCTTGATCGCCACCACGGCCGGATCGTGCGCAGCCTGCTGCAGAAATTCGACGACCGGCTGGAACGACTGGAACGGGTGATGCAGCAGGACGTCTCGTTCACGCAGCGTCTCGAATACGTTACGTCGCGGCATCTGGGGTGGCGCAAGCTCGGGCACGAGAACTGGAAATTTGAGATCGGGGCGATCGACCCAGTCGGGCACGTTGATGAGACGCACGAGATTGACGGGGCCCTCGACCCGGTAGAGATCCTCCTTCTCGAGACTGAACTGCGCGAGCAGGAAATCCGAAATGCTCACGGGGCAGTTGTCGGCGACCTCGAGGCGCACTTCGTCACCGAACTGGCGTTGCGGAAGGCCGCCTCGCAGCGCGGCGCGCAGGTCCTTCACTTCCTCCTCGTCGACGAAAAGCTCGCTGTTACGCGTAACACGGAACTGATAGCAGTCGACGACGCGCATGCCCGCGAAAAGCTCGGAGACATGCGCATGCAAGACCGAAGAGAGGAAAACGAAATCGTACGGAAGCGTCGCGATGTCCGGCGGCAACCGGATCACGCGCGGCAGCACGCGCGGCGCCTGCACGATCGCGATACCGGAGTTTCGACCGAAAGCATCCTTACCTTGAAGCTCCACCGCGAAATTCAGACTCTTGTTGAGCACGCGGGGGAAAGGATGTGCCGGATCGAGACCGATGGGCGTCAGCACCGGCATCACGTCATTCATGAAGTACTGCTTGATCCACGCCGCCTGTTTGGGCGTGAAGTCACCGCGCCGCAGGAAGCGGATGCCTTCGACTTCCAGTTTCGGCAGGAGCTCCTTGTTGAAAAGCTCGTACTGCGCGGCAACCAGCGCGTGCGCTTCAGCGGAGACCAACTCGAAAACCTGCTGGGGCCGTATACGGTCGGGGCCTACGGGCGGGGTCTTCGCTTCGATCTCGGCCTGCACCCCGGCGACGCGGATCTCGAAGAACTCGTCGAGGTTGCTGCTCACGATACACAGAAACTTCAGACGCTCGAGGAGTGGGTAGCTGCTGTTCTCAGCCTGCGCGAGCACCCGCCGGGTAAACGCGAGTTGTCCCACCTCCCGGTTGAGGTAAAGGTGTGGCGGCAGACGGCTCACTCTGCTGCGGTCCCCGCCGGCATCCGCAGAGCCGGCCGCGATACGCTCGAGCCCGGCGTGGTCGGGAGCCGGTTCATCCATGGAAGCTAACCGAAACGCCCGGTAATGTAATCCTCTGTTTCCCGCTTCGAGGGCTTGATGAAAATGGTATCCGTCCGCCCGACCTCCACCAGCTCGCCGAGGTACATATAAGCGGTGTAATCGGAAACGCGCGCGGCCTGCTGCATGTTGTGCGTGACGATCACGATGGTGAAGTCTTTCTTCAGCTCGCCGATCAGCTCTTCGATGCGCGCCGTCGATATGGGATCGAGCGCCGAAGTCGGCTCGTCGAGAAGGAGCACCTCCGGTTTGACGGCGATACAGCGCGCGATGCACAGGCGCTGCTGCTGGCCGCCCGAGAGGCTCGTGCCGCTCTGCCGCAGCTTGTCCTTCACCTCTTCCCAAAGCGCACCTTTGCGCAGCGCCCATTCCACGCGCTCGTCCATACCCGCGCGGTTCAGCTTCTCGTGCATGGAAACGCCGAATGCGATGTTGTCGTAGATCGACATCGGAAATGGCGTCGGTTTCTGAAAAACCATGCCGACGCGATGGCGCAGATCGATGGGATCGACGTCGCTGTCGAGGATATTCTTGCCATCGAGCAGGAGCTCACCTTCGGCGCGCTGCTCGGGATACAGCGCATACATGCGGTTGAGCGCGCGCAACAGCGTCGATTTTCCGCAGCCCGAAGGCCCGATGAAAGCCGTCACACGGTGCTTGTAAATCTCCAGGTTGATGTTCTTCAGCGCGTGGAACTTGCCGTAATAGAAATTGAAGTTTCGCGCTGCAATCTGCACCGTCTCGTCCGGACGCGCGGCAACCTGCTGGAACTCGACACCGGCAACGGAGATCATGCGCGCACCGCATCCCTGAAGATGACGCGGGCGATGACATTGAGCAGCAGCACGCCGAGCGTAATGAGAAACACGCCGGCCCACGCGAGTTGCTGCCAGTCACTGAAAGGGCTCATTGCGAACTTGAAAATGGTTACGGGCAGGTTCGCCATCGGCTCCATGATGTCGAGGCTCCAGAACTGATTCGAAAGCGCGGTGAAGAGCAACGGCGCAGTCTCGCCCGCGATTCGGGCCATCGCCAGGAGAATGCCCGTCACGATTCCGGCACGTGCCGCTCGTGCAGTGACGAGGGTGATTACTTTCCACTTCTGTGCGCCGAGCGCGAACGCGGCTTCCCTCAACGTGTTCGGGACGAGGATCAGCATGTTCTCAGTGGTTCTTATCACGACCGGGATCACGATCAGCGAAAGTGCGACGATCCCGGCGAGACCGGAAAACGACTTCATGGTGCTCACCATGACTGCGTAAACGAAAAGGCCAATCACGATCGAAGGCGCCGAAAGCAGAATGTCGTTGAAGAACCGGGTGGCAGCCGCAAGCCAGCCACGCTGACCGTACTCCCCCAGGTAAATGCCCGCAAGGATGCCGATGGGAGTTCCTACCGCCATTGCAAGCCCGACCATGATGAGGCTCCCTGCAATCGCGTTGGCGAGCCCGCCTTCGCTGCCGGGGGGCGGCGTCATCTTCGTGAAGAGATCAAAGGAAAGTGCGCTGAAGCCGAGGCGCGTGACCTCGAAAAGAATCGCCAGCAGCCAGAAGAGGCCGAAGGCCATTGCCGCAAGCGATAGTACGAGCGCGATGCGGTTTACGAGCCTGCGTTTCGAGTGGAGAGTCATGAGGCCCGTCAGGTCTTGGCGCCTTCGTGAACGCGAAGGCGCATCAGGAGGAGCTTGGAAGCTACCAGAACGATGAAAGTGATCAGGAAGAGTATGAGACCGAGCTCGATCAACGCGGCCGAGTGCAGGCCCGGGTCAGCCTCCTGAAATTCGTTGGCCAGCGCCGAGGTGATGCTGTTACCTGGCGAAAAGAGCGATATGTTCGAGAGGAAGTTTGTATTGCCGATCACGAAAGTCACCGCCATCGTTTCGCCGAGGGCCCGTCCCAGGCCCAGCATGATGCCCCCGACGACGCCAACCTTGGTGTACGAGAGGACGACGTTCCACATGACCTCCCAGGTCGTGGCGCCGAGCGCATATGCCGACTCTTTCAGCATCGCGGGCGTCACGTTGAAGACATCGCGCATCACGGCAGCGATGAACGGAATGATCATGATCGCCAGGATGATTCCGGCCGTAAGAAGACCGATGCCGAGCGGCGGGCCCCGAAAAAGCGCGCCCACGAACGGCAGCTGACCGAGCGTGCTCGCCAATGCCGGCTGCGCGTATTTGCCGAAGAGCGGGGCGAATACGAGGAGGCCCCACATTCCATAGACGATGCTCGGAATCGCCGCGAGGAGCTCGATCGCGGTGCCGAGCGGCCTGCGCAGCCATACCGGTGAAAGCTCCGTCAGGAAAAACGCGATTCCGAAGCTCACCGGTATCGCGATGACGAGCGCGATCAGCGAAGTCACCAACGTCCCATAGATGGGTACCAACGCGCCGAACTTCTCCGCGGGCGGATTCCACTCACTCTGCCAGAGAAAAGAGAAACCGAATTTCTGAAGCGACGGCCAGCTACTGATGACGAGCGAACCGATGATCCCTACCAGCATCAGCAACGTGAGTATTGCGAAGAAGCGTGTGATGTTGAGAAACAGCGCATCTCCGAGGCCGCTTTTCCTGCGCAGCGTTCGGGGAGCGGGGGACTGTTCTCTTCTGGGCTCGACCCTGTTGGTCGTCACGATAAGTGCAGGTCGGGGAGCTGTGACGTCCATAGTACGTTCTTTTGGAAGCCGCGAAAAGCCGACGCCGGCAAACACATGCCGGCGCGGTGGTGCGAGGAGACGGAGTAAGAGTTACTTCGCTGAGGCCCAGAGTGCTTTGCCGGCAGGGTCTTTGATGTTCGCGGCCCACGCGCTCTGGATTTGCGCGACCACGGCGTCGGGCAGCGGAACGTAGTCGAGGTCGAGCGCCATCTTGTCGCCGTTGGCGAAAGCCCAGTTGAAGAACTTGAGCACTTCGGACAGCTGTTGCGGTTTATCAGGAGACTTCGAAACGAGGATAAATGTTGCACCGGTGATGGGCCAGCTTTCCTTTCCGGGCTGGTTCGTGAGGATTTCGTAGAACGCAGCCTTTGTCCAATCGGCCCCCGCTGCCGCGGCGCGGAAAGTGATGTCGTCAGGGTGTACGTAGACGCCGGCTGCATTCTGCATCGCCGCGTGCGACAGCTTGTTCTGCTTCGCGTAGGCGTATTCGACGTAGCCGATCGAGCCCGGCAGACGCTGCACGAAAGCGGCGACCCCTTCGTTACCTTTACCGCCGAGCCCAACCGGCCATTGCACCGCGGTGCCTTCGCCGATTTTCTGTTTCCATTCCGCATTCACCTTCGCGAGATAGTTCGTAAAGATGAAGGTGGTGCCCGAGCCGTCGGCACGGCGAACAACGCCGATGTCCTGGTTCGGGAGCGCCAACCCGGGATTCAGGTCAACGATCGCCTTGTCATTCCACTTGTTGATTTTGCCCAGGTAGATATCGCCCAGTACCGATCCCGTAAGACGAAGCTGCCCTGGCTTGACGCCGGCAATATTCACGACGGGAACGACACCACCGATCACCGTCGGGAACTGCATGAGATTGTCTTTTAACAGCTCTTCCGGCTTCAACGGCGCATCCGAAGCGCCGAAATCGACAGTCTTTGCACGAATCTGCCGCATGCCGCCGCTGGAACCGATCGACTGATAGTTCATGCGATGGCCAGTGGCCTTCTGGTAAGCCTCAGCCCATTTCGCGTAGATCGGCGCGGGGAACGTAGCACCTGCACCTGTTATTTCTGCGGCGTGGGCGACAGGGGCGATCATGAACGCCGCTACCGCGAATAACTGCTTGATCTGGCTGAATCGCATCGCTCTTCCTCTGTGGCCCTTTATGAGCCCGCACAGTATAGGGAGCGCGTATGACAGAAAGATTACATAGCTCACGTGCGCGGAAGGCTGAAATAAAACGTCGCACCGGCGTCCGGCTGCCCCTCGGCCCATACACGACCGCCGTGCCGCGCGATGATGCGCTCTACCAGTGCAAGACCGACCCCGGTTCCGGGAAACTCGGCGGGATCGTGCAGGCGCTGAAACACACCGAAGAGCTTCGAGACATATCGGGGATCGAAGCCTATGCCGTTGTCTCGCACGAGATAAACGTTGTCGGTCTCGTTGACGTATGCGTCGACTTCGATCGCCGGAGCGTCCTTGCGCGCGGAGAACTTGAATGCATTTGCAAGCAGGTTTGCCCACACCTGCGCGAGAAGGGCACGGTCGCCGTTCGCTGCCGGCAATGCGCCGATGGTGACCTTCGGATGCCCTCCCGAGTTGCCCGCGCCAAGCGTTTCGAGATTCGTGCGCACCAGCTCGGTCATGTCGACGGTCTTCATCTGAAGAGATTGCCGCCCGAGACGCGAGAATGCGAGGAGGTCGTCGATCAATGCGCCCATGCGAGCGGCTTCGCTGCGGACGATGCCGAGCTTGCGCAGAGCCTCGGAATCGAGCTCTTCTCCGTGCTGTTCAGCGAGGAGCTTCGAGAAACCCGCGATGGCCCGGACAGGCGCGCGAAGGTCATGCGAGACGGAGTAGCTGAAGCTTTCCAGTTCCTTGTTGGCCGCGACGAGCTCCTCGGTGCGCCTGGCAACGCGATGCTCCAGCTCCGCATTGAGGCCGCGTAGATCGTCCTGCGCACGCGCGAGCGCGTGCTGTGCCGATTCGCGTTCCCGTGTTTCACCCGCCAGGGCAAAGCTCGACCGTGCAAGCTCGCGTTCACGCTGAAACCAGATACCCATGAGCACCGCGCTGATGAGGCTGGCGGCGACCACTCCCCCGATGATCCCGACGCGAGCCTGCGGCAGATCGTACAGCAGCGTCGCCGCCGCAGCCGTGAGCAGCGCGGCCAGCGCGGTTGCGAGCACAAACAGCAGAAGCTTCGGTTTGCTGAATTGCAGAGCAGGCGTCGCGGAAGCGCCGCCAATAGACCGCAAGCGCGGCCTAAACTGCTGAAGACGCGTTATAGTTGCCCAGCTCATCGCCAGAAGATCCGCCCCTGCTGAAGAAGAAGCCCTGCGCTTCATCGCAGCGCAAATCGCGCAGAAGGTTCGCCTGCGCCGATGTTTCGACACCTTCTGCGACGACGACCAGCCGCAGCGTGTGCGCGAGCGAGATGATCGTCGATACGATCGTAGTGCTCTGCCGCTCCTCGACCATCGTGCGGATGAACGCCGCGTCTATCTTCAAAGCGTCAACCGGCAGTCTTGCGAGATAACTGAGAGACGAATAGCCCGTCCCGAAGTCGTCGATTGCGATAGCGACGCCCATTTCCTTGAGTGCCTGAAGCTTCGCGGCATTTGCAGTGATGTCCTCCATCAGCAGCGTCTCGGTGATCTCAAGCTCGAGGCCGCGCGCATCGCCTTCAAAGCCGGAGAGCGTTTTAGCCACCATCGCGACGAAATCCTTACGGCGCAGCTGCATGGCGGAAACGTTCACCGCCACACGAGGCGTCGCCCGCGCGCGCGTGGCGCGCACTTTCCAATCCTCCATCGCTGTGCGGAGCGCCCATTGCCCTACATCGAGGATAAGACCGGTCTCTTCGAGAATCGGGATGAAGACCTGGGGCTGCACCATCGCACCTGATCCGGGATCGTTCCACCGAATCAGCGCTTCATGCCCGCTCACGCGGCCGTCGCGAAGATTGATCTTCGGCTCATACTCCAGCACGAACTCGTTCCGGTCGAGCGCGCGCTTCAGGCGCGCCTCCATTGAAAGGCGCCCGGCAACGCGGGCATTCATCTCAGCCTCATAGAAAAGATAGCGTTCGCCGCGCGCTTTGGCCTGCATCAGCGCGGCTTCGGCATTCGTAAGGAGAGCCTCGGCGGCCAGGCCGTCATGCGGAAAATTGGCGACGCCGATGGTTACATCGAGCACGAGCTCCTTGCCTTCGAACACGTACACGTCCTGAAGGGCGGACGCGGTGCGCTCGAGAAGATGAGCGACACAGGATGCTTCGGCGCCATTCCTGACGATGCCTCCAAAGCAATCCGCAGAAAGTCGAGCCATATCGGTAACTTCGGGCCAGAGGCCTGTGACGCGACGCGCCAGCTCTCGCAGCAATGCGTCCCCGGCCGCGCGACCGAAGCTGTCATTGACACTTCTGAAACGCTTCACATCCCACACGACGACCGCGATACCGGTCCCGGCCAGCCCTGCATCGTAGAGCGCCTCCGCCAGCCGGGCCAGCAGGAGTGCGCGATTGCCGAGACCCGTGACAGGATCGTGCCACGCTAGGTAATCGAGCCGCTCCCCCTGCAGCTTCTGCTCCGTCACATCCACCGTGATCGTACCAACGAGGCTTGCGACGCCGTTTGCGCTCGGGATCGGGAAGTGCTGCGTCATCCACCACTGCGACCCGCCGCCTTCGCTGCGACGCATCGTCGCCCGCACCGGCCGATTGGTGGCGACCACCTCGTCGTGCAGAGGCTTCAACTCCGCCGCGATGCCCGGATTCAGCACGGCATCGTACGGCTTGCCAACGACATCCTGCGCCGCAAGTCCGAAGAACTCCTGCCACGCGCCGTTCACGTATGTATAGCAGCCCTCCGCATCCCTTATTGATGCGCGGCCTGGAAGGTGCTCCATGAAAGAACGAAAGGTCGCTTCGCTCGAGCGAAGACGCTCCTGAGCATGCATCATTGCCCTGCGGTCGCGCGCTTCCTGCAGCGCACGCTTCACGACGGGCCCGAGCCTTTCGATACGATCTTTCAAAACGTAGTCGGTTGCGCCTGCCTTCATCGCTGCAACCGCGCGCTCCTCTCCGATCGTGCCGGAGACGAAGACGAACGGAATGCCGATCGCCTGCTCCCGCGCGATGCCAAGCGCGGTGAACCCGTCGAGATCGGTGGGCATGCTGAAATCTGAAAGGATCAAATCGGGCGCAAACCGCGTGAGCGCCGCTTCATAATCGTCTCGCGTATAGACACGTCGCGATACGAACTCGAGACCGACACGCCGCAGCTCGTGCTCACAGAGCTCTGCATCGAGCGCGAGATCCTCGACGAAGAGAATATGCAAGTTACCGCTACTTTCCATGACCAGCTCCCTACACTTCAAATGCCCCTGTCAGCAGGTTGTTTTATGTGGGTCTCGCGCAACCCTGAGCACAGCGTGGTATTCCTGACTGACGTCACATCATTCGAAACAAATGCACCCGCGTTGGTTACTAAGCATGATGCAGGCCAGTGCGCATCTACCTGAAAAAGCGTGAGAAACCGCACACTGACGCGACTCGAATCTATCAATCTGTGAGGTTTGTCTCACTGGGTGTCGGGTAGAAACCTACACGGCCCGCAGCATGACCGGTAACTATGAAAGCGCGTTACCGTGCCGGCAACACGAGTCTCAGCGAAGAGCCTGTCGAGGCGAGACTTTGCTCGAGGAGCACCGTCGCCTCGTCGAAGGGCACCGGCGGGCTGAAGTAGAAGCCCTGCACCTCGTCGCACCCGCGGCTTCGCAGAAAGTTGAACTGGGTAATCGTTTCGACGCCTTCGGCCACGACGGTGAGCTGAAGCGTGCGCGCCATGGCGATGATGGCCTGCGTGATCGCTGCGTTACCGGCATCGTTCGGGACGTCGACGATGAACGAGCGATCGATTTTCAGACTGTCGATGGGGAAACGGCGCAAATAGGAAAGAGACGAATAGCCCGTCCCGAAATCATCGATGGCAATGCGTACGCCAAGATCCTTGATCTGCTTGGTCAACGTAACGGCGCCTGCGGGGTCGTGCATCACCATGCTCTCGGTGATTTCGAGCTCGATGAATTTGCCGCTGCACGACGTGTGCTTCAGCACCTTCAATGTATCAGCGAGAAGGCCGGTGTGAAGGAACTGCCGCGGAGAAAGGTTGACGGCCATTCTCGGTAACGACAAGCGCATACCCTGCCACTGCCGATGCGCGGTGCAGGCCTTGTGCAGCACCCATTCGCCGAGCGGCACGATCAGCCCGGTTTCTTCGGCAAGCTTTATGAAACGGGACGGCGGCAGGAGGCCCAGCTCCGGATGCTGCCAGCGAACCAGCGCCTCCATCCCTACGATGCGTCCGGTGCAGACCTCGATCTGCGGCTGATAATGGAGTGTGAGCTCTTCGTCGTTCTCGAGCGCGCGGCGCAAGCCCGATTCGAGACTCAATCGCTCGAGGGAGCCCGCGGTGACCTGCGCGGAATAGAAAGCGAACGCATTTTTGCCGCCCTGCTTCGCGCGATACATCGCAATGTCGGCGTTCTTAAGCAAGGTCGTCGGATCCTGCCCGTCTTCAGGGAATGCGCTTACGCCGATGCTCGCCGAGATGCCGTAGTCGCGACCGCCGATTTCGAACGGCACCGCCAGGGCCTCGATGAGCTTGTGCGTCACGCTGCCGACGTAAAGCGGATCGGTGACTTCCTCCAGAAGGATCACGAATTCGTCGCCGCCGAGCCGCGCCACCGTGTCGCCTGCACGCAGATGATCGATGAGCCGCTGCGCAGCTTCGCGCAACACCTGGTCGCCCGCTTCGTGACCGAGGGTATCGTTGATCACCTTGAAACGATCAAGATCCACGAACAGCACCGCAAGCGCGCGGCTGTGGCGTCTCGCCTGTGAGATGGCACTTGCAAGGCGTTCATCGAACATAATGCGGTTCGGAAGACCCGTAAGGCCATCGTGCATGGCCATGAACTTCACCGCTTCTTCGGCCTGCATCCGCACGATGTACTGCGCGATCTCGCTGGCCAGCGATTCGGCAATTTTCACGAGCACGGCGTCGGGTGCTCGAACGTCGCAGTGAAAAAACTCCATGACGCCGAAC
The DNA here is from genome assembly GCA_046595235.1 of Burkholderiales bacterium. Lineage (GTDB taxonomy): Bacteria > Pseudomonadota > Gammaproteobacteria > Burkholderiales > SG8-41 > JAQGMV01. The sequence goes on from JBKJPI010000268.1 coordinate 11,206, forward strand.
ACCTCGTCGCCGCGGCGCAGCGGAAATGCGAAGGCGGCTCTCAGGCCCGCCGTCGCCGCAAGCGCCTGACGCTGGAAGCCCTTTTCCTGGGAGAGATCAGAAATCCATACGGGCCTGCCGTCCGCGAACGCGCGCCGCATGAGACCTTCCGGGGACGGCTCGGGCTTCGCGATCGACTGGCCCGAGGCTGCGTCGAACGCCTGCACTTCAGGCAGGTCGACACTCCAGCTCTCACGCCGGGAGAGCAGCACGTCCTTGGGATTGCGATGCCAGCGTGCGCCGTGGTGCCAGCCGAGGGTCGTGCAAATGACTTCGATTACACCCGGAATCGCCTGCTCGAGCGTCGACGATTCTGCAAGAACGCGCGTCACCGCGTGCTCCATTGCCTGTCGCTTCTCCGCCTGTTTGCGATCGGTGATGTCGACGATCGTTGCGATGACGCCGGCGACAGGCGCATCGGGGCCCGCATACGTGGCTTTGTAGAACACGACGTCACGAAGCATGCAATCGCCCGAAGGCACGACACCTTCGTATGTCTGTGCGCCCGGCGTTTCGAGAAGAGCGCTGTCGAGCGTCGCGACGGTTTGCGCGAGCTTCGGATCGAGCGGGAAAAGCGCCTGAGCCGTTTTGCCGATAACGTCCGCGCGCGCCATGCCGAAGAACGTCTCCCACGCCTTGTTCACGCCCCGATAGCGCCCGTCGGTACCGGTAAAGAATATGGGGTTGGGCAGGGCTTCGATCGCTTCCTGCGTTGCCTCCTGTGTCGTGCGCTGCGCCTGCCGGAGCTTTGCCTCCTGTGTCATGAGATACAGCTTTACGAAAACCTGAACCTTCGTTCGCAGGATTTCAGGAATGATCGGCGTCACGATGCAATCCACTGCACCCAGGGAATAGCCTCGCGCTGCCTCCATCTCCTCCGCGTAGGCCGTGAGGAAAATGATCGGCGTGTGGGCGGTTTTCTGAGAGCCGCGAATATAACCGGCCGTCTCGAAGCCATCCATCCCCGCCATGTTGACGTCGAGCAGCACAACGGCATACTCGCGCTCGAGCAGCCGCTTGAGGGCCTCAACGCCCGATCCCGCAGTGATGAGGTTCTGGTCGAGCTCGCCCAGCGTCGCACGCAGCGCCAGCAGATTTGCCGGGCGATCGTCGACGATCAGGATGTTCGCTTTTTCGGCGCCCGCTGTAGCTGCGTCAGTCATGGAACTCGTCCAGGGTGGGGGGCCGGACTCTCTTCATCTCCGGTCTCGTAAGGCAATAAGTTCCTGCAACCGCCATGCCCCTGAGGGTTGAAATTGCGCCCTTCTTCCTGGTGGATGTGATAATTCGCACGCTCGGCGTTGTAGTCAGGTGGCGACACTCGATGGTTGGCGGTTTCAAGCGGTGTTGAACGCCCCATACGGCATAATACCGCCCCATCTGATCAGTGTTTTGGCCTCGGCATGCGACGGTACGGATTCATTTTGATGTTGGTGTTGTCGATGCTCTCACGGAGCTACGCTGACGCTGCCGATCGCGATTCGACGCAAGCACAGAAACCCCGCAAGAATTTGCGCAGCCCCGCCGAGCAGCCCTTCGGGCGCATCGGTGACCCGCGCAAGGTGAAACGCGTAATCAGCATCGACATGTCCGACACGATGCGTTTTTTTCCGAGCGAGTTGAGGGCGAAGCGCGGCGACACGGTTCGCTTCGAGCTTCGAAACAGCGGCGAGCTTCATCATGAGATGGTCATCGGCAGCATGGACGACCTCAAGAAGCACGCCGCACTCATGAAGCGGAACGGCGGGGTCCATCACGCCGACAAGAATGCTGTGCATGCCGCACCCGGCGAGAAGGCCTCCATGGTCTGGCAGTTCACGAAGCCGGGAGAGTTCTACTACGGGTGCCTGGTGCCCGGTCATTTCGATGCTGGAATGATCGGAACGATCGTAGTGCGCTAGAGCCTGTTATGGACTTTAGCGTGCGCGACGTTGAGCCAAAAGGGTCTGGATGCTAGGCGCGACGAGGCCGCATAGCCCATCTATGCAACGAGGAGCAACGACGCAAACGGGCC